>NZ_JBFULO010000379.1:0-3778 GCF_054049855.1 Stenotrophomonas sp. P5_B8
GGTGGCGAGGGTGGCTGCGTATGTGCCTGGGTATCGTCTCAAGCAGCAGGTCCAGTTCGACGTCATCGACGAACCGCTCAACGTCCCCGGCATCGGCCCCACCACGGGCTTGAAGACCTCCATCTTCCTGGAAGTGGAGGGCGCTGCTCACTACCTGCCAGCGTACGCCGGCAACCTCGACATCATGACCTCGGCCGCACTGGCCACTGCCGAGCGCATGGCCGAATCGCTGCTGGCCCAGCCGGCAGGCGCCTGAGGAGACTCCGATGACCCAACACAAACTCTACATCTCCGATGTCACCCTGCGCGATGGTTCGCATGCGGTGCGTCACCAGTACAGCCTCCCGCAGGTGCGCACCATTGCAGGCGCACTAGACAAGGCGCGCGTGGACTCCATCGAGGTGGCCCACGGCGACGGCCTGCAAGGCGCCTCGTTCAACTACGGCTTCGGCGCGCACAGCGACCTGGAATGGATCGAAGCAGCGGCCGAGTCGGTCAGCCATGCGCGCATCGCCACGCTGCTGCTGCCCGGCATCGGCACCGTGCACGACCTGAAGAACGCCTATTCCGCGGGCGCACGGATCGTGCGTGTGGCCACCCACTGCACCGAGGCGGACATCTCGCGCCAGCACCTTGAAGCAGCCAATGCCCTGGGGATGGATGCGGTCGGCTTCCTCATGATGAGCCATATGATTGCCCCCGCCGCGCTTGCCGAGCAGGCGCTGCTGATGGAAGGCTACGGCGCGTCCTGTGTGTACGTGGTCGATTCCGGTGGTGCGCTGGGCATGAATGACGTGCGTGACCGGGTGCAGGCCCTGCGCCAGGCCTTGAAGCCGGACACCGAGATCGGTATCCATGCCCACCACAACCTGTCGCTGGGCGTGGCCAACTCCATCGTCGCGGCAGAATCCGGTGCGATCCGCATCGATGCGAGCCTGGCCGGCATGGGCGCCGGTGCCGGCAACGCGCCGCTTGAAGTGTTCATTGCAGCGGCCGAGCGCCTGGGCTGGGTGCATGGTTGCGACCTTTACGCCCTGATGGACGCGGCCGACGATATCGTGCGACCGCTTCAGGACCGCCCGGTGCGCGTGGACCGTGAAACGCTGGCGCTCGGTTATGCCGGCGTCTATTCCAGCTTCCTGCGCCACGCCGAGGCCGCTTCGCAACGTTTTGKCATCAATACCGTCGACATCCTGGTTGAACTGGGCAAGCGCCGCATGGTCGGCGGCCAGGAAGACATGATTGTCGACGTCGCCCTGGACATGCTGCGCCGTCGTGATGCGGCCGCAGTGAAGGAACCCGCATGAGCCTTGATAACGAAATCCTTGATCGTTGCGCCCGCCTGCTGCGCGAAGCCGAACGCGACGTGCGTGAGGTGGTCAAACTGACCGACACCTATCCCGGACTGGATGTGGCTGACGCCTATCGGATCCAGCAACGCCTGTGTGCGCTGAAGCAGGCCGAAGGGGTACGCATCGTGGGCATGAAGATGGGCCTGACCTCCCATGCGAAGATGCAGCAGATGGGCGTGGACACGCCCATTTACGGGTTCCTCGGGAGCGATAACGCCGTCGATGATGGCGCGGCGGTGGACACCCGCGTGCTGATCCATCCCAAGGTGGAGGCCGAGATCGCTTTCGTGATGCGCGATGCACTGCGTGGCCCAGGCTGCACCGCCAGTAATGTGCTCGCTGCCACCGACTACGTGGTGCCGGCCATCGAGCTGATCGACTCGCGCTACGAGAACTTCCGGTTCGACCTGCCCAGCGTCATCGCCGACAACACCTCGGCGTCGCGCTACGTCCTGGGGTCGCGCCCGACGGACCCGGCCACGCTCGATCTGCAGACGCTGGGGGTGGTGATGGAGAAGAACGGCCAGGTCGCCGAGGTTGGGGCCGGTGCGGCCGTGCTCGGCGACCCTGCCGCTGCAGTGGCCATGCTGGTCAACATGTTGTCCGAACATGGCCAGCCGCTGGAAGCGGGCGCGGTCGTGCTGTCCGGCGCCATCACTGCGGCAATTGCCGTGCAGGCCGGCGACAACGTCCTGGTCCGCGGCGACGGCATCGGTACCGTCGCCATGCGCTTCATCTAGAACGCTCCACCCCGTTCGTCAACGCCACGCGGCCTGTTCACCCAGGCCGTGACGGCATCGCTATGCCCTGGGAGGGGAATCATGGTTGGAATGAAGAGGAGAACGGCGGCCTCGGTGCCGTTGTGGCTGGCCTTGTCCGCACTACCGCAGACGGCGCTGGCGCAGGCCGTGGATACCGCCACGCTGGAGGCGCGCATGGCCGAGCTGGAAGCGGAGATGCAGCAGATGCRAGGGTTGCTGCAGGTGTACCAACAGCGCGATGCCAAAGCGGCCGAGAACACCCCCGCGGTGGCCGTTGCAACACCGCCCGCGCAAGCGTCAACGCCGATCCTGCCCGGGGCGATGCCCGGCACCCGCTTCACGGCAGGCGGCTTCATCAAACTCGATGCCATGACCACGCGGACCAGCGACGGCGCCATCGCCGATGGCTCGGCCGGCCGTCTGTTCTACTTCCCGGCCGCCACCCCGGTCGCCGGGGATGGAAACGGCAAGAGCGCCAGCTACACCGACGTGCATGCCCAGTTCTCCAGGTTCTGGCTGGGCGCCGACACCGTCACCGAACGTGGCGACACGCTCAAAGCGTATATCGAGGCAGACATGTATGGCGGCGGCAACAACGCCTTCGCCGGGAATGAAGTGATCACCAACACCTACGCGCTGACCCTGCGCCAGGCCTATGTCAGCTGGAACCACTGGCTGGCTGGCCAGACCTGGTCCAACTTCCAGGATGTAGCGGCACTGCCGGACACGGTGGACTTCACCGGTCCGTCCGAGGGCACCATCTTCAACCGTCAGGCGCAGCTTCGCTACACGCGCGGCCCGTGGTCGTTCTCGTTGGAGAATSCGCAAACGACGGTGGCGACCTACCGGGGCAACGGCACCCGCCTCAACAGTGGCGATGACACGGTGCCAGACATCTCCGCCCGCTGGGCGCAGCGCGGTGCCTGGGGCCACGTCACGGTGGCGGCCATGGTGCGCAACCTGCGTTACGACGGCCGTACCGATACCGGGATTGCGGCAAGCCTGTCCGGGCGCGTCAACGTCGGCAGCAATGACGACCTGCGCTACATGGTCAGCGGCGGCCAGGGCATTGGTCGCTATCTCGGCTTCGCACTCGGTGCCGACAGCGTGCTGGACGCCGAAGGGGAGCTGCATTCCCAGGACGGCTATGGCGGCTTCGTGGCGTGGCGCCACGCCTTCTCACCCAAGCTGCGCGGCAACCTCGTCTACTCYGGTGCCTGGCTGGACAACGATGCGCAATGGACCGGCGCGCTGGTTACCGAGCGCGCACAGTCCTGGCGCGTCAACCTGATTTACTCGCCGTTCCCGAAGCTGGACCTCGGCGCAGAGCTGAGTCACGCCCAGCGCCGTCTGGAGAATGGGGAGGCTGGCGATCTGAACCGGCTGCACACTCACGTCAAATATAGCTTCTGAGGCTGCTAGAGCTTCCCCATAAATGGCCGTGGGGAGAGCGGGCGCTGATATGCCACGTCTAAGTCAGCTCTCATCCCCAGTCTGCCGTCGACGATATCGAGGAGAAGTGCCGAATGCACGGGAACACGGGAGAAGGTTGGGGTAACTGGCGCGCGGGTGCGGAATTACGTGCGTTCTTTCCTGGCCATGGCGTAGATACTTGAGGGTGGCTCTTGCTGTGTGCTCCTAGGAACGGTGTCGCTATGAGGACAC
>NZ_JBFULO010000380.1:0-3765 GCF_054049855.1 Stenotrophomonas sp. P5_B8
GGCTTGGTGGGGCCGTTTTCAGTGCTCATCAACAACGCGGCCAACGACGCACGCCATGCCTTGGCCGACACCGGCGTGGCCGATTTCGAGCGCAGCGTGGCGGTCAATCTGCGCCACCAGTACTTCGCGATCCAGGCCGTGTCGCCGGACATGCGGTCGCTGGGCGGTGGCTCGATCATCTGTCTGGGGTCGACCGGCTGGATGATCAAGAACAGTGGTTACCCGCTGTACGCCATGGCCAAATCCGCGGTACACGGGCTGGTGAACGGGCTGGCCCGCGAGCTGGGCCAGGACCGTATCCGCATCAACGCGCTGGTCCCCGGCTGGGTGATCACCGAGAAACAGCAGCGGCTGTGGCTGGATGCGGAGGGTGAAGCGCAGCTGCGGCGCTCGCAATGCCTGCCGGGCTACCTGCGTGCGGACGATCTTGCCCGTGCCGCACTGTTCCTGGCCGCCGACGACAGCCGCATGTGCACCGGCCAGGACTTCATCGTGGACGGAGGCTGGGTGTGACCGCCGCGATGAGCGTGGCGGTTCCCTCGGGAAACACCCTGGGCGAAGGCGTGCTGTGGTGCGACCGCGAGCAGGCGGTGTACTGGACCGACATCCAGCAGTCGAAGTTGTGGCGCTACCGTCCACAGGACGGGGCAATCACCCGCTGGCCGATGCCGGAGCGTCTGGCCGCGATGGCGCTGTGCGAAGCGGACGGTTGGCTGCTGCTCGCCCTTGCCTCCCGGCTGGCGTTCTTCCACCCCGAACGCAATGAATTCCGCGACCTGCAGGACCTGCGTGGGTTGGCAACCACCGATACGCGTGCCAATGATGGCGCTTGCGACCGTCAAGGCAGATTCGTGTTCGGCATGCTGCATGAGCCCGCCGAAGGCCCAAAGCAGGCGGTAGCACCGTTCCTCCGCCTCAATGCGGACCTTACTTTGGAAACCCTGCCGCTGCCGCCGGCCGCCATTTCCAACAGTATTACCTTCAGCCCCTCAGGCGACACGATGTACTTCTGTGATTCGCTACAGAAGCAGATCCTGCGATGTGATTACGGCAAGACGCTCGGGCCGGCGCAGCTGTTCGTTGACCTGCAGGCCGAACCCGGCGAGCCCGACGGCAGCACCGTCGATGCCGAAGGCGGCCTCTGGAACGCCCGGTGGGGCGATGCACGCGTGGTGCGTTACCTGCCCGACGGTACCGAGGATCGCTCGATTGCCACGCCGGTCAGCCAACCGACTCGCCCGGCCTTCGGTGGGCCTGGACACCGCACGCTGTTCATCACCAGTGCGCACGAGGGGCTGGATGCCGCCGCGCGTGCAGTTGACCCCCTTGCCGGGCACCTGCTCTCCATCGAAAACGCCGGTATCGCCGGCCTTCCCGAAGCCCGGTTCGCCGGCGACCCCACCAGCTTGCCGCCCCGCGCACCGCGTGGGACTTCCGCGGAGATTCCATGAGCCTTTCCACCCTTGATATCAGCATCGTGCTGGCCTACCTGGCGGGCATTTTCATCCTTGCACAGTGGGTATCGCGCGAGAAAGCCGGCCAGCAGAAGTCTGCGCAGGACTACTTCCTGGCCAGCCGCAGCCTGCCGTGGTGGGCCATCGGCGCCTCGCTGATCGCAGCCAACATCTCGGCCGAACAAATCATCGGCATGTCCGGTTCGGGCTATGCGATCGGCCTGGCCATCGCGTCGTATGAGTGGATGGCCGCGATCACCCTACTGATCGTCGGCAAATGGTTCCTGCCGATTTTCCTGCGCAATGGCATAACCACCATGCCGCAGTTCCTGCAAGAGCGTTACGGCAACCGCATCCGCACCCTCATGGCGGTGTTCTGGCTGGGCCTGTATGTGTCCGTCAACCTCACCTCGATCCTGTGGTTGGGTTCGATTGCCATTGCCGKTGTTGCTGGCCTCAACCAGGATGTTGCACTGGTGCTGCTCGGCGCGTTCGCGCTGGCTTACCAGCTGTACGGCGGCCTGAAGGCGGTGGCGCTGACCGATATCGTGCAGGTGTGCCTGCTGGTGCTGGGGGGCCTACTGGTAACCGTGATCACACTAAGCAAAATCGGTGATGGCAGCGTCAGCGACGGTTTCATGCACCTCTGGCAGCAGCACCCGGAGCGGTTCGAGATGATCCTGAGCAAGGACAACCCGTTCTACAAGGACCTGCCGGGCCTCTCGGTGTTGCTGGGCGGCATGTGGATCGCCAATCTCAGCTATTGGGGCTTCAACCAGTACATCATCCAGCGGGCACTGGCGGCCAAGAACCTGCGCGAGGCCCAGAAAGGGGTGGTGTTCGCCGCCTCCCTCAAGCTGCTGATCCCGGCCATCGTGGTTCTGCCCGGCATTGCCGCGGTGATGCTGGCGCCGGATCTGGAGCGACCMGACGCCGCCTACCCCACCATGCTGGCCCTGTTGCCCAGTGGCATCCTCGGGCTGGTCTTCGCGGCGCTGGTGGCGGCAATCGTCGCGTCGCTGGCCTCGAAGATCAATTCGGTGGCGACCATTTTCACCCTGGATTTCTACGCCAAGCGCGCGCCGGACGCCTCGCAGGCGAAGCTGGTGCGGGTGGGCCGCATTGCCGCCTCCATCGCCATCATCGTCGCGGTGATGACCGCACGCCCATTGCTGGGCGGGTTCGACCAGGGCTTCCAATACATCCAGGAGTTCACCGGCTTCTTCACGCCCGGCATCGTGGTGATCTTCCTGCTGGGTCTGTTCTGGAAGCGCGCCAATGAGGCCGGCGCGCTGGCCGCCGCAGTGGGTTCGTTCTTGCTATCGCTGGTGTTCAAGCTGCTGTGGCCGTCGCTGCCATTCCTGGACCGCATGGGCGTGGTGTTCTTGGCGACCCTGCTGCTTGGGGTCGGTGTTGCGCTGGCTACCCGCGCCAGTGGCGACCGCGACCGCATCCGTACCGATGACGTGGGCTATGCCACCTCCCCGTCATTCAACGTCGCCTCGCTTGCGGTACTGGCGATCCTGGTGGCCCTGTACGCAACTTACTGGTGATGGACATGCAACTGATGCTTCCCCTGCGCACCCTGATGCTGGCCGTGCTGACAGCCGTGGCGCTCCCTTCGCTGGCGGCCGAGGTGACCTGGACCGATACGGCCACGGTCGATGCGGAGAATGCGGGCTGGGGCCGCCTGGCACGCCTGCCCGACGGACGCTGGCTGGCGGTGACGACGCGCTATCCCGGTGGCGAGACCACCACGCTGCAGCTCTCTGTCAGCGACGACAAAGCCCGCACGTGGGCGCCGCTCTCCCGGGTGGAAGAGCCCAAGCGAAAGCTCGACAACGGCGAGCTGATGGTCCTGCCCGAAGGTCGCGTTCTGCTGGCGATGCGCTCGCTCATCGATGGCGTGTCTTACCGATTGAACGTGTATGCCAGCGACGACCAGGGGCGCAGCTGGCGGTTCCTCAGCACCATCACACGCAACGAATCCCCTGCCGGTCGCAAGGACCGGGGGGTGTGGGAGCCGGTGTTCACGTACCTGGAAGATGGCACCTTATCGGTGGTCTACGCCGACGAAACCCGGGCGGACGAGCAGCCCTCCTATAACCAGGTGGTATCGCAGCAACTGTCCCGCGACGGAGGGCGCACCTGGAGCAAGGCGGTGACGATCGCCAACCAACCCGGTGGCGGTCTGCTCCGGCCTGGCATGCCTGTGATGGCGCGGCGTCCGGACGGAGGTTACCTGATGGTGCTTGAGACCTGCGGGGATGACCCGCAGTGTCCGGTTTCCTACAAGACTTCCGCCGATGGC
>NZ_JBFULO010000381.1:0-3764 GCF_054049855.1 Stenotrophomonas sp. P5_B8
CAGTATCTCTTGGCGGGCAGGGGGATCACCCAAGCCGAAGTACGCCGTTTTTCAGTACGCGATGCCGAACGCCTGCCGTTGTATGAGCAGCGTCTGGAGGTGTTTGCCGATGTGCTGCGTGCGCTGGCCTTGCAGGCGCCGCCGAACGTAGGTGAGGGAGGCTGGCTTCGACGGCTGCCTGCGTTGTGGCGCGCGGCGCGGCTGGGCCGCCAGCTGCAGTCGCTCAGCCCGGCACTGCAGCAGGAACTGCTGGACCTGTTCACGATCTCTGCGGCGGAGTACCTGGACCGCTGGTTCGAAAGCGATGCGATCAAGGCGCTGTTCGGTTTCGATGGCGTGGTGGGCAACTACGCCAGCCCTTATGCGGCCGGCACGGCCTACGTGCTGCTGCACCACGCCTTTGGGGAGAGCAACGGCGTCAAAGGCGCCTGGGGCCACGCGATCGGCGGCATGGGCGCGATCACCCAGGCGATGGCGCGCGCGGCGACGGCCGCCGGTGCCAGCATCCGGGTGGATGCGGGCGTGGCGTGTGTGCTTGTCGAAAACGGTCGGGCGGTYGGTGTTGAAACCTTGGATGGCCAGCACATCCGTGCACGCGCGGTGGTGGCCAACGTCAATCCGAAACTGTTGTACGAACAGCTGCTGGCGCCGGAGGAAGTGCCCGTCGCCACCCGCGAACGCATGGCGCAGTGGCGCTGTGGCTCGGGCACGTTCCGCATGAACGTGGCGCTCTCGCGCCTGCCCGATTTCAGCGTGCTGCCGGGGCCAGGCGACCACCTGACCGGGGGCATCATCATCGCTCCGTCGCTGGACTACATGGATCGCGCTTTTCAGGACGCGCGCGCGCACGGGTGGTCGCACGAGCCGATCGTGGAGATGCTGATTCCGAGCACGCTGGACGATTCGCTGGCACCGCCCGGCCAGCACGTGGCCAGCCTGTTCTGCCAGCACGTGGCCCCCCACTTACCGGATGGACGCAGCTGGGACGATCATCGCGAGGAAGTGGCGGATCTGATGATCGCCACGGTGGAGAAGCACGCGCCGGGCTTTGCGGCGTCGGTGCTGGGGCGTCAGGTGTTGAGTCCGCTGGATCTGGAACGCATCTTCGGCCTGATCGGCGGCGACATCTTCCATGGCGCGCTGAGCCTCAACCAGCTGTTCAGCGCGCGGCCTATGGTGGGGCAGGCCGATTATCGGGGGGCGTTGCCGGGATTGTATCTGTGTGGCGCCGGCGCGCATCCCGGTGGCGGTGTGACCGGAGCGCCCGGGCACAATGCCGCGCAGGTGATCCTGCGCGGGTGACCTTAGCGTACATACGACATCGGCCACTTGCGTGGCCGATGCGTGTTGCGTCGCTGCGTGGCGCTGGGGTCAGAGACCGCCGCCGCCGCAGCCCTTGCCGAGGTAATCATCGATCAACTGGAGCTGGTCGCCCATGATCTTGCGGGTCCACGCCGGGCCGTGTGCGTAGTCGGCAATGGCGTGGTACTCCACCGGCTGGCCAGAGTTCTTGGCCTTGGCCACGAACCACTCGGACTGCTCGATGGGCACCGTCTGATCGCGATCGCCGTGGTAGACCATCAGCGGAATCTTCATCTCTGCCGCCTTGTCCAGCGGGTTGAGCCCGTCCACGGTCTTGGCCTGCGCCTGGCGGAAGAAGGGATTGGTGTAGAACCGTGCCCAGATCTTCTTGATGTCCGACACGCCGGCGCCGGCGATGGCACACTTGTACAGTCCATTCGGACGCACCGACGCTGCGAACGCGGCATAGCCACCGTAGGAGAAGCCGAACATGGCGATGTGGCCAGGCTGCGCGATCTTCTGGTCGATCATCCACCTGGCGCCGTCATCCTTGTCGTCCTGCATCTTCTGGCCCCATTCGGCATCACCGGCCATCCAGAGCTGGCGGCCCCAATCGGCCGAGCCACGGAACTGTGGCCGCAGTACTGCCATGCAGCGCGATGCCATCAGTGGCACCCACATGGATCCATCGAAACCAAGGTTGTCGCGCCCCCACGGGCCGCCATGCGGATGCACGACCGCCTTCCATGGGCCAGCACCGCACATCTCGACGTTCGGCGTGGTCAGGAAGGCGGGAATGTCCAGTCCATCGCGGGCTTTGTAGTACACCAGGCGGGTATCGCCGAGCGCCGCAGGGTCCACGTCCGGGTAGGACTTGGCCAACAGTGTCAGCTTGCCGTTGTGGAACAGGTAGTACTCCGGCGGGTTGGACGGACCGGACACGACGACGACCACGGTCTTCAGGTCCGCCGTGTGATCGACCAGCCGCAGGTTGCGACCCGTATCGTAGTTGGTGGTAGCGCTCTGGCCGGTAGCCAGATCGACCAGCCGCAGCGGTGTCTGGGTGATTCCCAGCGCTTGACGCAGGCCCAGGTCCAACGCCTTGAGTCGCGGTGAGGTCCACTCCACGTCATAGCCGAGCGGGCCGCTGTAGTCCACCCCGAGAATCTCGCCCAGTGGCAGGCCTTCCACCCCCTTGAAGCGATTCATTTCCAGACCGCTGGCGTTGAAGTACTTGTGCTCGAACAACACTTCCTTCTGCTGGCGCGCGGCGATGTCGTACTCGTACACGATCGACTTGTCGCGTCCAACATTGCTCAATACGAATGCGATGTTGGCGTCGTTGGCGAAACCGATCACCTGGTTGACGTCGCGGTCCTTCACGTAGGAACGGAAGTGCTGCTCCCAGGTGTTGGTCTGCGGGTTGCGGAACTCGGTGGCGATGTAGGCGCCGTTGCCATCCAGGTCCTGGCGCAGGCGCGCGCGCAGGTTGCTGTCCAGGTCGGTGATGTAGCCGGCCACGCGCTCTTCGGTTTTCTGGATACGTTGCGCGGTGAAGTCGCGCACATTGACCTTGTAGACGTCACCGGAATTGCTGCCCGAACCGTTGACCACCAGGATGTGGTCCGGGTCGTTGGGCAGCGTATCCAGTACGGTCGAATTGGAGAGCGCCTGCTCCAGTTCCTCGTTGCGGCTGGTCACGCGCGGCGGTGCAATGGGTTCCTTCCACTGCTTGCCTTCAATATCGGTGATGAAGAACTTGCTGATGAAGGTCTTGGTGACGCTGTCCTGGCGCAGGTCGTAGGGCTGCCAGAGCGTTACCGCCAGCAGTCCGTTCTTGATGAAGGTAACGCCTTGGAACTTCATGCGTCCGGCGCCGATCACCGTCGGGGCCTGATCGAGTGCATCGGTTTTCCAGACCAGGATGACGCGTTCCTCGCCCTTGGCCTGCAGCCCGGCAAGGTAGCGGCCGTCGGGTGAGAGGGAGAGGCTGGAAACCTGTGGGAACGCGGCGAGCTGCTGGATGCTGGGGGGTGTGGGCTTGGCATGGCTCACCAGCGGCATCGCCAGTGCAATCGCCAGTACGCTGGCGGTCAAAGCGTTGAGGTGCATGGAGGCTGTTCCTTCCTGGACTGTTGGAAGAGGCAAAAAAAAACCGCCGCCCGGGAGGGCGGCGGCTTCATCCCACGATCAGAAGCTCTTGCTGATGTTCACGAAGTAGGTGCGGCCGACGTAGTCATAGCCGCTGTACAACGGGGCATTGCCCACGCGATTCAGGGCGCCCGACGAAATCATCGGCGGCTCCTCGTTGCGCAGGTTGCGCACACCGGCCGTGACGGACCACTTGTCGCCGGTGTATTCGGTCGACAGCGCGTGCAGGAAGTAGCTCGGCACGTCGAACTTGTAGATCGAGGTTTCCTTGTCCAGCTCGTAGTAGTCGTAGCTCTGCATCTTGTTGACCC
>NZ_JBFULO010000382.1:0-3763 GCF_054049855.1 Stenotrophomonas sp. P5_B8
GTGGAGGGCCGGCAGCGGCGAGGGAAGGAAGGCCGGTGAACTTCGCCACCAGTAATTCACCAACACGTTGAAAGGCGCCAGGCCGCGCACGTGGTGCCACCACATGCTCGGAATGAAGATCGCATCGCCCGGTTCCAGCACGGCGGTCTGCGCGCTTGCCAGTGCATCACGGAAGCGCGGGTGGCGCGCGAAATCCGGGCGGTCGAAATCCACTACGCTCACCACCTGCCCGCCTGGCGTAGGCTCCAGCGGCCCCGGATACAGATTGTCGATCTGCTCCGGCGGAAAAAGCGTGAACCGGCGCCGGCCCACGGCGCAGCACGCCAGGTTGTCCGGGGTGTCGAAATGGCAGGAGGCCGTCACCCGGTTGCCGATCCAGATGCTCGCCGACGCCTCGATGYCCTGCCCGGCCAGGCCGGCATCGTTGGCCTGCGCAAAGCCGGKGAGCGCCCGATCAATCAGCAGCGAAGCGACATAGTAAGTAGGTGGCCGTGGTGCCTCGAGCGTGTCTTCAATCTCGGCCAGCACCTGGGTCAGCAGGCCGCGCCGAACCTCAATGTTCAAGCGGGTGAAATCGTCGTTGTAGAACGGACGCCCTTCGATCTCGGGCCCGCCGAACGAATACGGGACAGGCACGCCCGCCTCGAAGCGGCGCAGATAGCCCAGCGCCTCCTGCGCGGAGCGCAGCCCGGCCTGTACCAGCGGCCAGTCGCGTGCGATGCCGCGCAGTACCACCGGTTCCCCGGCGGACACCAGTGACGCCAACGGCAGTGCCGTGGGCTCCACGTCCTCCAGTGTCCGCATGGCAACGCCGTCCAGCACCCGTCAGTTCCTGCCGGCCGCAGTGGCGACATCGGCGATGCGCAGGCGCCGTTGCTTCTCGGCGATCAGGCGTCGCATGTTGTGCAGCGAGGCCAGCATCAGGTAAGCACCTTCCAGATAGCCGGCACGGTTGAGTTCGGCGAGCGCGGGACCGTCCAGCAGGGCCAGGCGGTCCCGGTCGATCGCGTGCAGGCCGTTGACGCTGACCCGATGCTGCGGTTCGATCTGCACGTCGAGCGTGATGGGTTGAATCAGTTGGTGTGCATCGAGTCGGGCAAACATCGCTGCGCCAAAGGCATGGCCGTCGTGGATGCCACGCAGCACGCCTGCGATGTGGTCCAGGTAGGGCGTGTTGCCGCCTTGCGGCAGGAACACCGGCTCACCCTGCATCGCCTTCACGCGCGGATGGTCCAGGTCTACGTGCAGCACCGCTTCCTGGCTGGGTGCGCCATCGATCCGGCTCTCCTGGAAGCCGATGAGKAACGGCCCCTTGGCCGCTGCCCCGGGCAGATAGGCGGCATTCCAGCGACCTTCCTGCAGGAACAGATTTTCGTGCTGCTCGAACCCGAGCAGTGCCACCGATTGCCACTCGCCGGTGGCGACGTCCCTGCGAAGGAAGATGGGATATTCCCGCTGCAGTTCGGCGAACTCGCTCGGATAGGCCGGCACCATGCCGACGGCGTCACCAAACTCGGGTCCGAAGTCGGTGGCCACGCGCAGATCGCGGTGGGCGATGTTGTTGAGCATTTCGTAACGCGGCATGGTGTTCTTCCAACCCCATCAGGACCTTTGAACGGGTGCCGCTGCCAGGGCAGCGGCACCCCCACACATCAGAACCTGTAACGAACGCCGAGCATGTAGCGCGGGCTCTGGTCAGCCAGCTTCACGATCATCTGCGAGGTGCGCGAGCGCCAGCGGACGTCCTCACCGGTCAGGTTGATCGCTTCCAGACCGAACGACCAGTGATCATCCAGGGTGTAGTTCACGCTGAGATCCCACTGTTCGTAYGGTTCCACGTAGTACGGATTGCGGCTGGCACCCTGGTTGGCGAGGATCAGGTACTGGTCACGCCAGTTCCACGCCAACCGCACCGACCAACCGTATTTTTCGTACATTAGCACGGCGTTTGCGGTGTCACTGAGGCCCGTCAGCGCGAACTGGTCGATGCCCGGATCGCCCCCGTTGTTGTAGCCCACATCGCCCTTCACCAGGGTGTAATTGGCGAGGACGCCAAACCCGGTATCACCGAAGAAGTACTGCCCGCCCAGCTCCCAGCCGTGCAGCTTGGCCTGGTTCTGATTGATGGGACGGTTGACGTTGAACTGGTACAGCGGGTCGCCGGCCTGCCCATACAGATCGTAGGCCGCTTCGGTCGCCAGGACCTGCGCGTCGGTACCCGTATAGGCGCCCAACCCGGCCGGGTTGTTGCGCAGCAGCGCCAGCGCGGTGAACAGGGCCGTGTCATTGGCCGAGCAGGCCGCCGCATTGGCCGCACCGACCTGGGTGATACAGGCGCCGCTGTTGAGGAATGCCAATGCCGCCTGCGCATCCGGACCGGAGGTGGGATCCCTCAACCCGTAGAGATTTTCCTGCACGATGGTGTTGCCGACGAAGTTGTTGACCGACTTGTTCCAGTACGTCAACGACACATAGCTCGCATCAGCGAAGTACCACTCCAGCGCCAGGTYGAGGTTGTCCGACTCCAGCGGCTTCAACTGCGGGTTCTGGGCGGTGCCGCTGGCCCGCGAAGAGGGATCGATCAGCACCGAGCCAGACGGTTGCTGTGCGGTCGGGCCTGCGTAGAGGTTGCCGATCGGCGCGCGCGCGATGCTCTTGCCGAACGAGACGCGCGCCTTCAGGTCGTCCATGAGGTCGATGCTGAAGTCGAGGTTGGGCAGGAGGTAGCTGTAGCTGTTCTTCTCGGTGAACGGCTGCTGCTCGTCGGACAACACCACGCGGAAGTCGTTGTTGGACTGCCACTCGATGGCCTCCGGGATGGCGATGACCGACGTCGACACCACATCGGTTGTTTCATAGCGCACGCCCAGACGGGTATTGGTGCGCAGGCCGCCCAGCTCGCCGTCCAGCTCGACCTGGAAATAGGCCGATTTGGTCTTCTCCTCCACGAGGTTGTCGGCGGCGCGCTGCGGGCTCACGCCGAGGTTGGCACCATAGTTGTCCGCCGCCCACTGCGCCAGGCGGCCAGCATCGCCGCGCCAGGCGGTGAAGCTGTTGGCGTTGTAGTCGTTGAACAATCCGACGATGTTGACCGGCTGCAGCAGGTCCATCAGCCCGTTGGCAACATCCCCGTCCACGTTGGTCACGCCCCAGTCGCCCAGGGTGTTGTAGTTCTCCGCTGCCTGGATGCGGTGGGTGGTCTGCTTGCTCGAGTCCACGCCAAACTGGAAGCGCCCCTTGTCAAAGCTCCACTCACCGTCGATGCGACCCTGCTTGATCTCGCTGACCTGGGTCTGCGAATTGATGCGCAGCACCTGCGAACCGATCTCGCCCGGCGCAAAGCCCGGATTGACCACACCGTTGGTTTTGGCAATGGCATCGGCCGTGCTCGGGTACCAGACCTGGGTACCCACCGGCAGACCATTGTTGAAGTTCATTTCCTGCACCCACGAGCCACCGCAATGCGGCCCGGTGGTGCAGTTGTTGGTGCCGGCAATGCTGCTGAAGATGGATCCGCCCCCGGTGAGCGGATCGTTCGGCCGGCTTTCGTTCTTTGAATCGTGCGCGTCGAAGGTCAGCTTGAAGCGGTCGGTGACGTTCCACAGTGCATTGAAGCCGAGCGATCCCAGCTTGTACTTCTGCATGCTGCGCTGCTGTTCAAGCCCGAAATCCTTGGTCCCTGCGATTTCGCGGATATAGATCGGCGTAGCCACCGCACCGCTGGTGTCGAACGTTACATCGGTGTAGTTGCTGTTCTGCAGCC
>NZ_JBFULO010000383.1:0-3756 GCF_054049855.1 Stenotrophomonas sp. P5_B8
CGGCATCACCGCTCAGGCCTTCTTGACCGGACGCTTCCAGCCCTCGATGGTTTCCTGCCGCGCACGCGCCACCGTCAGCTTGCCGTCCGGCGCATGGCGGGTAACCACCGACCCGGCCGCAATCGTGGCGCCCTCACCGATGACCACCGGCGCCACCAGCGCGCTGTTGGAGCCGATGAAAGCGTTGTCGCCGATAGTGGTCTGCGACTTGTTCACCCCGTCGTAGTTGCAGGTGATGGTGCCCGCGCCGATGTTGACCTTGGCCCCGATCACCGCATCGCCCAGGTAGGTCAGGTGGTTGGCCTTGCTACCTGGCCCGAGGGTGACCTTCTTGGTTTCCACGAAGTTGCCCACGTGGCTGCCGGCGGCCAGCACCGTGCCCGGGCGCAGCCGCGCGAACGGCCCGATCTCGGCCGCGCCCTCGCTGACCACGCCGTCCAGATCACAATGCGCCTTGACCACGGTGCCCGCGGCCAGCGCCACATCCTTGAGCCGGGTGAACGGCCCGATGCTGACACCGTCGCCCAGCTCGACCCGGCCCTCCAGGATCACGTTGACGTCGATCTGCACGTCGCGCCCGACGCTGACCGTGCCACGGATGTCCAGCCGCGCCGGGTCCAGCACCCGGGCGCCCTGCGTGCACAGCGCCCGCACCGCGCGCAGCTGCCACGCACGTTCCAGCTGTGCGAGCTGCCACGGATCGTTGGCGCCTTCGGCTTCCTGCGCGTCCTCGACGAACGCCATGTCGGCCGGCGTATAGTCATGCGCGGCAGCGGCGAACACGTCGGTCAGGTAGTACTCGCCCTGCGCGTTGGCATTGGACAGCTGTGACAACCAGGTGCGCAACGCCGTGGACTCGGCGGTGATGATGCCGGTGTTGATGGTGCGGATGGACAGCTGCTCGTCGCTGGCGTCCTTCTGCTCGACGATCGCCGCCACGCGCCCCTCGGCATTGCGCACGATGCGGCCGTAGCCGGTCGGGTTGGCCACTTCGGCCACCAGCACCGCCAGCCGGCCCGGCTGCGCCAGCAGGTGGCGCAGGGTGTCGGTGCGGATCATCGGCACGTCGCCGTACAGCACCAGCACGGTGGCCGCGTCGGGCACGTTCGGCATGGCCTGCTGCACGGCATGGCCGGTGCCCAGCTGTTCGCGCTGTTGGGCCCAGAGCAGGTCGGTCTGGCTGGCGAACGCGTCGCGCACCGCATCGCCACCGTGTCCGTACACCACATGGATGGCGGCGGGCTGCAGGTCGCGGGCAGCATCGATCACATGGGCCAGCATCGGGCGGCCGGCAATCGGCTGCAGCACCTTGGGCAGGTCGGACTTCATGCGCTTGCCAGCGCCGGCGGCGAGGATGATGACGTGCAGGGCTTGGGTCATGGGGCAGCGTGTGTGGGCGGTAGTGGCTGCAATTCTAGAACGCGGACAGTTAACATGCTGCCTTTCCGCACCGGTACCGCCCTCCCGTGAGCCTGATCCGCCAAGGCAGCCGCTTCATCCTCATCGGCCTGGTGCAGTTGCTCGTGGACTGGGCGGTGTTCGTCGGTGCCACGGCATTGGGCGTTCCGACCGCGCCGGCCAACGTGCTGGGCCGGGTGTGCGGAATGCTGTTGGGGTTCTGGCTCAACGGCCGCTACACATTTGCCGCTGAAGGCGGCCAGCGCCTCGGCTGGGCGCGTTTCGCACGGTTCCTGGCGTTGTGGCTGGTGTTGACCGTGGTCAGCACGCTGCTGGTGAGCACGACGGCGCACCACCTGGGCCTGGCCTATGCGTGGCTGGCCAAACCGATCGTCGAAGGCGGCCTGGCCGCCCTCTCGTTCCTGCTGATGCGGCACTTCGTCTATCGCTGAACAGCCGGCGCAGTAACCGGGCACCGGTGCGGTGCCCGGCCGGGGTCAGGCTATTCGCACTTCAGCGCGCTGGCGACCTGGGCGAACTGGTCGTTGGCCGACGTGCAGCCCGCCTCCAGCGCCGTTTTGTCGTGCATGGTGGCCCACTGCGCCTTGGCCTGGTCCACGCCCTGCTGGAAGGCAGCGGCCGTCTGTGGGTTGGACTTGTCGAAGCAGGCCTTGGCGCGGGTCAGGTAGGCCTCACAGGCCTGGGGCAGGCCCGCGCCGATGCCGGCATCGGTGGACGCTGYAGCGGTGGACGGTGCAGCCGCCGCCGGGGTTGGGGTAGCAGGCGCGGCAGCGTCGTCCTTCTTGCCACACGCCACCAGGCCGGTGAGGGCCACCGCGAGAATCAATGCGTTCTTGAACATGATCATTCCTTGATTGAAGCGTCAGGGGTTTCCAATGCCTGCATGTCAGTCTCCGGTCGCGCACGTCCGGGGGCATGTCGGCAGGTGCACTTCTAGCAGCAAACTCCAGTCGCGYCATGCTGCAGCCGAACGTGCAGGCAACCGGTCCCGACTCATCCTCCGGTCGGCGCCGACCGGGCGCGTGCCTCGTCCGCACAGAAGCCGACCGTGGCCAGCACCAATGCGTTTCCACTGTCCTGCTCGTTCTTCGCCGCCTCCGCAGCCTGCCGGGCAATGGCCTGTGCCAGCCGGCGCGGGCAGTCCGGCGCAGCGCGCACATCGTCCAGCGATGCCCACTGCGCCAACAGGTGCGCATCCAGCACGTCGATGCGGTCCCGGATGACCTCCAGCGGCGGAGCCGGCGGCACCTGCGTGCCCAGCAGGAAGCGGTGTACGTCAATGTGCTGCAGCAGCTTGTTGGCCTCGATCAGCTGGCGATAGGTGGCCACCACGCTGTCCGGGTCCAACCCCATCTGCAGGGCGCGTGCGCGCTTGTCGGCGAGCACGGCCGCCTCGCGCCGAGGGTCTTCGATCGGGCGTCCGGCGGGAAACTTGTATGCCGCCACGTCGTGGGCGATCGCGTTGCGCGCCGCCACCTGTGCGATCCAGTCGGCCAGGCTGTCCTGCGGCGCGCGGGCGGACGCGGTGGCAGACAGCACCAGGCTGCAAAGGATGCCGATGACCGTGATAGTGCGTACAGGAATCATCGTCAGGCGCCGGGCAAAGGATGCCGCCGATTCTGCCCGACCTGGCCGCGCCCCGTTGCCGGGTCGATCACAGTACAGGCCATCTCCCTGCACGGCGGCCCGGATACGACAACGCCGGCACAAGGCCGGCGCAGTCGAACACCCGCAGGCAAGCTGCTTAGTGCTTGAGCGTCTTGCGCAGGCGCTCCAGCGCCTGCAGCTGGACGACCGCTTCGGCCAGCTTCTGCTGGGCCTGGGCCACGTCCATTGCCTCACCACGATTGGCCAGCATGCGCTCGGCTTCTTCCTTGGCCTTGCGCACCGATGCTTCGTCGATGTCCTGGGCACGGATCGCGGTGTCGGCCAGCACGGTCACGACCTGCGGCTGCACTTCGAGGATGCCGCCGGAAATGGCGAAATCGAGCTGCTCGCCGTTGGCCGTGGTCACCACCACCTTGCCCGGCTTCAACCGGGTGATCAGCGGGGCATGCTTGGGCGCGATGCCCAGCTCGCCCAGCTCGCCGGTGGCCAYGACCAGGGTCGCTTCACCACGGAAAATTTCCTGCTCGGCGCTGACGATGTCGCAACGGATGGTGCTCATGTAACTCTCTTCGCTAAGGGGCGGGTTGAACCCACCGCAGGTGTTCCGCAGCGGTGGGCGCGAGCCCACCCCGTGTCACGGTCGGGACGGGCGTGTGCCCGTCCCCGCCGCATCAGGCCTTCTCGGCCATCTTCTTGGCCTTCTCGACCGCTTCTTCAATGCTGCCGACC
>NZ_JBFULO010000384.1:0-3734 GCF_054049855.1 Stenotrophomonas sp. P5_B8
CGTCAATGGCGATGCGGGTGAGCATGATCTGGGACAGCGTCCGCGCGACAAGGATGAGAATGCAGATGAGCGCGAAGACCATGGCGAAGGGCGCATGAGCGATCTCGAGGCCGAAAACGCGCGGCAGCACCGAGTCCACTGTTTGCAGCCGCGGGTCATCTGCCCGGATTGCACTGAGCACCAGCGGGATCAGCAGTGAATAGCAGATGCCCGAAAGCGCACCGAGCACGACCGATGCAAACACCCGGTTGGGCGCATGCTCGGAGAACTGGGAGAACAGTTTCATCGGCCTTGTCCCTCTGCGGGTGATGGCCGTGCGTGTTCGGCCGCAGGGGTGGAAAAGCCCAGCCGGTAGTAGCGCACGTCGCGGAATGGCTTGACCATGTCGGCAAAGTGCGTGCTCAGCGGGTTACCCGATTGCCCGGTCGAAATCATGTAATCGTGCGAGATGCCGCGTGGTCCGATCTCCATGACCTGGCGGAAGCCAGCGCCGAAACCCTGCAGGTACCCTTCTCCGTCCACGAACTGGGATCCAGCGACATTGATCGTATCAAGTGAGCCGCCGTTGCCAATGCGCCGCTCGAAAAGCAGGTTGAACGGTTTCATTCCACTGAACGGTATGTGCGAGTAGCGTGTTTGCTGCACGTGCGACCATCCCCAGCTCTGCATGCTCCAGTCTCCGCGTAGCTTATGCAGCTCGGTGAGAGCATCGGTCTGCGATTCCGCCAACAATCGCGCGCAGCTGCGCGCGGATTCGGAGTCGCGTGTATCGCACCATCCCTGGCCATCACCCTGGAGCAGCTCGGTCAGCTGCGCTGTGCCGACACCTTCGCCCAGACGCCGCGCGAGCGTGCTGGCCTGCGGTGATTCCCAGCCGCCGCGCAGACGAGCCTGGAACAGGCGCTGACGAAAGTGCCGCATCCAGGAGTTGAACACCGTTGCCGCCTGGCTGTCGGCGCGCATGTCGCCGTGCCAGTCCCGCAGGTATGCCGCTGCTGTCCCGGCATGCGATTGCTGTGGAAGCTGGTCGCGCAGCACATCCATCAAGGCTGCCGCATCTAGATCGAGCGTATCGCCCTGGATCTTCTGCATGTCGGAGGCGGTGAGCTTGCGTCCGGCATCGATGCGTTCCCTGAGCAGTTGCTCAATGCGCTTGGCACGTGCCGGCGAGGCCCAGTCATTGGACACGAAGTAAGGGTAATCGAGCCCGACAATGCGGTTGTTGGCGCTGACGATGTAGCCCGAGGGCGGGTTGTAGGCCTGTACCCACTGCTCCGATGGAATGTAGCCCGACCAGTCGTGGCTGCCGTCCCAGCCGGGAACAGGCAGCGTCCCCTGGCCTTGCCTTCGGACCGGGACCCTGCCGGCTGCGAGATAGCCGATATTGCCCTGCCGGTCGGCGTACAGCATGTTCATTGCCGGTGCCACCTGCCACTGCAGCGCCTGTTTGAACTGGGCCCAGCCGCTTGCATATCCCAGTCGGTAGAACGCCTCGTAGCTGGTGTCAGCCTGGTCCAGCCCGGTCCAGCGCAGCGCAACCGGGCTATCGAAGACATTGAAGTAGTCGCTGATGATGGGCCCATGGATGCTGCGTCGGACCTTGAGCTCGACAGGGAGATAGGGCTGGCGAAGACGCTCCGGGAAATCGGCGCGTACCCGGATGAGTTCCCGACTGACGTCAAATGACTTCCAACCCTGCTCGGTGGCGTAGCGGTTTCCCGCGACGTCGGCACGCTCTACGAACAAATCCTGCGTATCGGCCATCATGTTGGTCCCCGCCCAGGAGATATGCTCGTTGTGTCCGAAAACCACCACGGGCAAGCCCACCAAGCTCATGCCGGAGACCTGCAGATGCGGAGTGCGGATGCTGATCGCATACCAGAGCGAGGGAGTCTGCAGGCCCAGATGGGGGTCGTTGGCAAGTAACGCGCTGCCGGTCGATGTCAGTCGACCCTGGACCGCCCAAGCATTGCTGCCGGTGCCCGGATAGGCGATGAGCAGGTCCCGCTGCAGAGCAGTCTGTCGCGCCGAAACTGCCTCGAGTGCCTTTCGCGGGGCGCTGGCGCAGGCGGTGCAGGGCGCAGAGTCTGGATACGAGGGGAAGAAGGGGCCGACCTCCTGCGGAGACAGCATGCTCATGGCCAGGTAGTGGTCGATCTCGCGCCGAAAGTTGCCGCCCATGGTCAGGGCGAACATTTTGATCCAGGCAAGGGAATCGATTTCGGTCCAGGGCTCTGGCTTCAATCCAAGCAGCCGGAACTCAGGTGGCAGTGACGCGTTGGCCGCGATTGCCTCATTGATGCCACGCGTGTATGCAGAAAGCGATTGCTGGGCCTCAGGACTCAGTGCAGGCCAGGCCTCGCGGGCGGCGTTGTACAGCCCAAGGGTGCGGAACCAGACATCTGAATCGATACTCTTCTTGCCGAAGACTTCGCTGAGCCGCCCGCGAACCATCCAGCGCTGTACCTGCAGTTGCCATAGCCGATCCTGTGCGTGGGCATAGCCCACGGCGTAGTAGGCATCGAGATCGGCGCTGGCTTCAATGAGGATGGCGCCTTGGTGATCCCTGCTCAGCGTCACCGGCGGCCTGTCTACCTGCCGCAGAGTAATGCTGCCCCGATCAGGCAGGCTGCGCAGCAGGTCCATCCACAGCCAGGCAGCGGTCAGCAGGAGAGGAAGCAGCAGGAACAGCACGACCCGTGCCAGCAACGGGTGGCGACGGAGGAGGGGAATGAGTTTCATGCCGGGCACTTTCCGCCATTCAAGTCGGTCAATGCAGCACAGGGTACATACGTCCGGTACATCAGTTCGATATCCATTTCGCTAGGCCCGGGTTGCCACGATGCACAAGTCTGCATCATGCGCGAACAGAATGCAGCAGCAGACAGGCCGCATCGGCGTGTGTCTCCAGGCTGCGGGCAGCACCGTCGCATGCGTAGGGCTCGCAACGTAACGAGATCATCCGGATATGGTAAAAAGTCGGGTAGTTCATCGGCTTGCGCGGTCCCTGTTCACATTTTGAAGCACCGCCGGCCTGCGCCAACCTGAGCCGGAAGCTGCAGAAGGTAGATTGTCAGGGAAGGCGTTGCCGAGTCCGCAACGTGGGCGTTTTCTAGGTTTCACCGTCCTTCAGTCACATTCCCGGGAAAGGATCATGGAAAAGGAAATCATCGATAACCATGCAAGCGTCTCCGCTGTCGCAGCGCGCTTTCTTGATTACGCAGTGGGGCAAGGGAAATGTCTTGCCAGGCTTGACCTGCTCGACGACGATCTGCCGCCGATGCTGCGCAATTACAAGTTTGGGTTGCAGTCCTGGCCCTGGTTCATTTCGCCTGAAATGCAACGGACGTTGCAGGAGTGCGTCAGCCGGATACCCGCACTGGTGATGCGGGCCGTGCTGCTGGAGTTCGGCAAGGATACCCGCCGGTTCTGCAAGTTCTATGGTCTGCCGGATGTCGTGGGCGAAATGGTGCTTGCGGATAGTTTGAATACGGAGTTCGTGTGCCAGCGTACTGATGCCATTCTGACCAGCGAAGGGCTGAAGATCGTCGAACTCAATCTCGGTTTCACCATTGGAGGCTGGCAGATCCAGTGGATGGACCAGCAGTACCGGAAGCAGCGTGAATTGCAGCCATTCTTCGAGAACCTTGACTGTCATTCGCGGAATATCCCGTATGGCCAGATGAGCTATCTGATCCGCTCCGTTCAGAAGCAGGMGACGCATGGTTCCGATG
>NZ_JBFULO010000385.1:0-3730 GCF_054049855.1 Stenotrophomonas sp. P5_B8
GGCGAGATCAGCGCGGTGTCCCCGGAAGTGGTCGCCGGTGAAGTCAAYGCCCGCATCCGCTTCTCCGACAAGCAGCCGCAGGGTCTGCGCCAGAGCCAGCGCATGCAGGCCCGGGTGGTGCTCGATACCCGTCGCAATGTGCTCAAGGTCGAGCGCGGCCCGTTCGTCGAACAGGGCAACGGCCAGGCCTACGTCATGGACGGCAGCACCGCGGTGCGCCGCCCGGTCAAGCTCGGTGTGAGCAGCCTGGGCGAAGTGGAAATCCTCTCTGGCCTGCAGCCCGGCGATCGCGTCGTGGTCTCCGGCAGCGATCTGTTCGGCGATGCCGAGCACGTGTCCATCAACTGATATCCACAACACATTTCATCCTCAACCAACGGTAAGGAAAACAGTCATGCTCGAGATGCGCGCGGTCGCCAAAGTGTTCCGCACCGAACAGGTGGAAACCCATGCCCTGCGGTCGCTTGACCTGCACGTCCGCGAAGGCGAGTTCGTCGCCGTGACCGGTCCGTCCGGCTCGGGCAAGACCACGTTCCTCAACATCGCCGGCCTGCTGGAAACCTTCACCAGCGGCACCTACATGCTCGATGGCCAGGACGTCAGCAAGCTCGGCGACGATGCGCGCAGCCGCCTGCGCAACCAGAAAATCGGCTTCATCTTCCAGGGTTTCAACCTGATCTCCGACCTCAACCTGTTCGACAACGTCGATGTGCCGCTGCGCTATCGCGGCATGCCCGCCGCCGAGCGCAAGCAGCGCATCGAAAAGGCGCTGGGCCAGGTCGGGCTGGGCTCGCGCATGAAGCACTACCCGGCCGAGCTCTCGGGCGGACAGCAGCAGCGCGCGGCAATCGCACGCGCCCTGGCGGGCAGCCCGCGCCTGCTGCTGGCCGATGAACCGACCGGCAACCTGGACAGCCAGATGGCACGCGGGGTGATGGAACTGCTGGAGGAAATCAACGCCGCCGGGACCACCATCGTCATGGTCACCCATGACCCGGAACTGGCCGCCCGCGCACAGCGCAACGTGCACATCGTCGATGGCCAGGCCACCGACCTGCTGCGCGAGCCGGTGCTGTCAACCCCGCGTGCTGTCGTCGCCACCACCCACGACTGAGGCCACCATGCTCGCCTACTACTTCCGACTGGCCCTGCGCAGCTTCCGGCGCAACCGGGTGCTGACCGCGCTGATGGTGATCGCCATCGCGCTGGGCATCGGTGCGTCGATGACGACGCTTACCGTATTCCACGTGCTGTCCGGCGATCCGATCCCGCAGAAGAGCGACCGCCTGTTCTACGTGCAGCTGGACCCGCAGCCGATGCTGGGCTACCAGGCCGGTGAAGAACCCAATGACCAGCTGACCCGCTTCGATGCCGAAGCACTGCTGCGCGAGAAGCACGCCAAGCACCAGGCGATGATGACCGGCGGTGGTGTCACCCTGGAACCGGAGAACAGTGCGCTGCGCCCGTTCACCACCGATGCCCGCTACACCTCGGCCGACTTCTTCACGATGTTCGATGCGCCATTCCTGTTCGGGCGCGGCTGGAAGGCCGACCAGGACGAGGGCCGCGGTCGCGTGGCGGTGATTTCGCGCACGCTCAACCAGAAGCTGTTCGACGGTGCCGACAGCGTCGGCAAGTCGCTGCGGATGGATGGCAATACCTTCACCGTGATCGGCGTGCTCGACACCTGGAATCCGAACCCGCACTTCTACGACCTGGAAACCGGCAGGTACGGCGACAGCGAAGACGTGTTCATGCCGTTCTCCACCGCCATGGACCTGAAGTTCGGCCGCAACGGCAACATGGATTGCTTCGGACGCAAGAACGAGACCGACGAAACCTCGCTCAATKCCAGCTGCACCTGGATCCAGTACTGGGTGGAGCTGGAGAGCGCTTCGCAGGCGTCGGACTTCCGTGCCTACCTGGACAACTACTCCACCCAGCAGCATGCGGCCGGTCGCTTCGAGCGTCCCAACAATGTCCGCCTGCGCAACGTGATGGCGTGGCTGGACTACAAGCAGGTGGTGCCGGGTGACGTGCGCCTGCAGCTGTGGCTGGCGATGGGCTTCCTGCTGGTCTGTCTGGTAAATACCGTCGGCCTGCTGCTGGCCAAGTTCCTGCGTCGCAGCGGTGAGATCGGCGTGCGGCGGGCCTTGGGTGCCAGTCGTGCGCAGATCTTCCTGCAGTCGCTGGTCGAAGCAGGAACGGTCGGCCTGGCCGGCGGTGTGCTGGGTCTCGGGCTGGCGGCGCTGGGGCTGTATGCCGTGCGCCAGCAGCCGGTGGAGTACGCCAAGCTGGCCACGCTGGATGGACAGATGCTGCTGCTGACCTTCGGGCTGACCCTGGTGGCCAGCCTGCTGGCCGGGTTCCTGCCGGCGCTGCGCGCCATGCAGGTTGCCCCCGCCATCCAACTCAAATCGCAGTAAGGATCCGGAGCACATCATGGATATTCGTCCCATCCTCACCACGCTGCGCCGGCACAAGACCGCCGCCGCACTGATCGTGCTGGAGATCGCGCTGACCTGCGCGATCGTCTGCAACGCGCTGTTCCTGATCGGCCAGCGCATCGAGAAGATCAACCAGCCCAGCGGCATCGCCGAGAACGAACTGGTCGAAGTCCGTCTGGGCGGCATCGGCACCCAGGTCAACGTGGCCGCACGAACCCGCGAAGATCTGGCCGCGCTGCGCGGCATCCCCGGGGTCAAGAGCGTGGTGCCGCTGAACCAGATGCCGTTCCGCAACAACTCCTGGAACACCAGCCTGGGCCTGACCCCGGACCAGGAACGCCCCACCCTGAGCGCGTCGCAGTATTTCGGCAGCGAAGGCACCGTGGACACGCTGGGCCTGGAAGTGGTGGCCGGCCGTGACTTCCAGGCCGATGAATACCAGGACGTGGAGACCGCCAAGAACGATCCGAATCTGGAGGCCAACGGATCGGCGGTGATTCTGTCCAAGGCCGCGGCCGACAAACTGTTCCCCGGTACCCCCGCAGTGGGCAAGACCGTCTACAGCGGGCACATGCCGTTGCGGGTGGTGGGGGTAGTCAAGGAACTGGCCCGGCCGACCAGCCGCGAAGGCGATACCCGCTTCTCGCTCATCCTGCCGCTGCGCATGGGCTACGACGAGGCCTTCTACCTGATCCGGGTCACCGATCCGGCGCGGCGCAATGAAGTGCTCGAAGCGGCGGTGAAAGCGCTGGAACGCGTTGATTCCAGCCGCCTGGTCCGTGGCAAGCGCACCTATGAAGAGCAGCGCCAGAAGTACTTCGCCAACGACCGGGCGATGGTCGGCCTGCTGATCACCGTCTGCGTCGCCCTGTTGGTAGTGACCGCACTGGGCATCGTCGGGCTGGCCAGCTTCTGGGTGCAGCAGCGCACCAAGCAGATCGGCATCCGCCGTGCGCTGGGGGCGACCCGCGGGCAGATCCTGCGCTATTTCCAGACCGAGAACTTCCTGCTGGCCACGGTCGGCATCGTGCTCGGCATGTTGATGGCCTACACGATCAATCTGTACCTGATGAACAATTACGAGCTGCCGCGCATGCCCATCAGTTACCTGCCGATCGGCGCGATGCTGTTGTGGCTGCTCGGCCAGATCGCTGTCTTCGGCCCGGCCCGTCGTGCCGCCGCCGTTCCCCCTGCCGTTGCCACCCGGAGTGCCYGATATGCGCAAGACCCTGCTGTCCACCCTCGTGCTGTCCTTCCTGCTGGCCAGCGCACCGGCGCTGGCC
>NZ_JBFULO010000386.1:0-3725 GCF_054049855.1 Stenotrophomonas sp. P5_B8
CCGCAGTCCCTGCGCGGTGCCGATGCGATCCGGCTGCTGAACTACCAGTTCGCCGATTCGGGGATCCGCCGGGTCAAGGTGGACAACGATCAGTCGCGGGCCCTGCTGGGCCTTCGCGGTTGGACCGAAGGCGGCTGGAACTGGGAAACGGCCCTGCTGTACTCGCGCGCCCGCAGCACCGACACGCAGCAGGGCGGGCTGACCGACGCCTTCATCGCCGCGGTGAACCGTACCGACGCCGGTGCGTACAACCCGTTCAGTGGCGGTGATCCGGCTAGCATCCGGGTGGGGGATGCCACGCCGTACGACACCTCGGCGTTCATTGGCGAGGCGACCCGCGAAGGCACGACCGAGCTGGCCCTGTGGGACTTCAAGGTCAACCGTCCGGATCTGCTCAGCTGGTACGCCGGTGACATCGGCCTGGCAGCGGGTGTCGAGTACCGCTATGAAAGCCGCACCGATGATCGCGACGAAAACATCGACGGCAGCCGTCCGTACACGGACTGGTACACCGGCACCGTTGCGGCCAGCAATTTCTTCACGCATAGCCCGCGGCCGGACGTGCACGGCAGCCGCAACGTTAAATCGGCCTTGATCGAACTGGCGGTGCCGCTGGTCTCGCCTGCGCATGAGGTGCCGCTGGTCCAGTCGCTGGATGTCCAGATCGCGGGCCGGTGGGAGGACTACAGCGATGCCGGGAAGGTGGCCAAGCCGAAACTGGCGGCGGCCTGGAAGGTGAATGACAGCGTGCTGCTGCGTGGCTCGGTCAGCGGCGGCTTCCGCGCGCCGGGGCTGGAGCTGGTGAACTCGCCGCCGACCTACGGGTTCGGTTTCAACAGCGATGCGATCCGCTGTCATGCGTTGATCAGCAGGGGGGCGCAGCCCGATTACACCGCCTGCTTGAATGCCTACAGCAGCGGTTCGCCGGTCAAACCGTCGGTGAGCGCGGTTACCTCCTACGGCGATGACGTGAAGCCGGAGACCACCCGCCAGTCGTCATGGGGCGCGGTGCTGGAGCCGCAGTTCCTGCCAGAGCGGCTGGGCGCGGTCAGCCTGAGCGTGGATGCGTGGCGGGTGGAAGTGGAGAATCCGATCAACACCCTGGGCGAGGAGCTGCTGTACGACGCCTACCTGCGCGTGGTGGAAGGCAGCAGCAATTCCAACGTGGTGCGTGCAGCGGTGACCGCCGAAGACGCGGCGCTGTTTGAAGGGTCCGGGCTTGCACCGGCGGGCGTGGTGACCCACATCTACAACCGCTACCAGAACCGCCGGCCGCTGACGGCCTCTGGCGTGGACTACAACCTCAACTGGCGCGTGCGCGACACGGGGTGGGGCAACTTCGCGGTCCTGCTCAGCGTCAGTCAGCTCAAAGAATACACCCAGCAGAAGCCGGCCGAGATCCAGCAGGTGGCGGCCGCCATCGCGAACGGGCAGTTGAACATCATCGCGCCCGACCTGGGCGCGGCCAACGAGATCGGCATCAACGGCGCCAAGCCGGAATGGCGCGGCAGCGCCACGTTCCTGTGGAACCTGCAGGACTGGACGGTCCGCCTGCGCGACGATTACATCGGCAGCGTCAAGGCCGGCGCGTATTCGGACCGCACGCCCTACGTCGTCAAGGCCACCCAGCGCTGGGCGTTGTCGGTGAAGAAGGATTTCAACGAAGGGCGCCTCAAAGGCACCTCGGTGGAAGTGGGCGCACGCAACCTGTTCGACGAAGAACCGCCACTCAATGCCTTCGGCAATTACCTGAGCGCGTTGCACGAAACCTACGGACGTTACCTGCACGTTGGCATTTCCAAGAACTGGTGATCCGCATGAAGACCTACACACGTGTTACCTGCCTGCTGCTGGCCTTGGCTGCGGTTGCGTGCAGCCCCCGGGGCGACCCCACCGCGGCGCAGGCGCAGGCGTCGGGCACCGCGCCCGCTGCGCCGGATTTCGCGGGCGAGCATGCCGCATGGGTAAAAGGCCGTGCGGCGGACCTGGGCAAGGCCGATGGCTGGATCAGCCTGATCGGGTTGCACTGGATCGAAGCCGGAACGCAAAGCGTGGGCGCGGGCGAGGGCAACACCCTCCAGCTGGCCATCGCACCGGATCGACTGGGCCAAGTGGAGCAGCGCCCGGACGGCGTGTACTTCACGCCCGTTGAAGGCGCGCGCGTCACTTCCGACGGCACACCCGTGCAGGGCGAGGTGCGCCTGAAGCCTGAGGGACAGGGAGGTGGGACCAAGCTGGCCTATGACGAGGGCAAAGGTCAGATCACCGTGATCAGGCGCGGCCAGCGCGTGGCCTTGCGGGTGCGCCACGCCGATGCACCGGCGCGGCTCCGGTTCACCGGACTGGATTTCTTCCCGCCCGATGAGCGCTGGCGTGTGAAGGCACGGTTCGTTCCGCACCCGGCCGGCAAGACCTTGCCTATCGTGAGCGTGATCGGTCACGTCGCCGAGACCCCGAACCCCGGTTACGTGATGTTCGAGAAGGAAGGGCGCCAGTGGCGGCTGGAAGCACTGGGTGATCCGGCGAAAAGCCTGAACCTGATGTTCCAGGACAAGACCACCGGCCGGCAGACCTACGGGGTCGGGCGCTATCTTCGCACCGGCCCCGTGGCGGCGGACGGCACGGTCGCGCTGGATTTCAATCGCGCCTACAACCCGCCCTGCGCGTATACGGATTTCGCCACCTGCCCACTGCCGCCGCCGGAGAACCGCCTGGCCGATCAGGACACCAACGGCCAGCGGGTGCGACTGGCGGTGCTGGCGGGCGAGAAGAAATACGCGCTCGCCCAGCACTAAGCGGCCCTTCCGTACACGTTCACCATGGGGTGCGCATCTCGCCGCTCCTTTCGTGTCACTGCCTGGATACGTCAGCGAGCGCATGCAGCGCGTATTCTGGACAACGCCGGAGCTGTACGCCAGTGAGATAGAAGTCCGGAACTGCTTCAAGGATAGGCCAGTCAAGGCCAGCTCATATGTATTGGAGCTAACCTGTATCAAGACGTTCGCAAAGGTAAGAAAGCTGAGTCGGCCGGCCGTGAGGGTGAGGGCTCCCAGTGTGGCCCGCAAGAACTGTTCTTAATGCGGTAAAAGGTGATGGCAATCACGTTTTACTGATGAGTGACTGAAATACATTTGGTCTCGTGTGCGAGGTGCGCGACCACCTTGAACCTCGCAATCGACGAGTTTTTGCCAAAGGCGCCGGACATGAACTTGCTTCTCAGCCTGCTTGAAGTTGCCTTGCTGTTTGCTTGCTTTCTGGGACTTGCGGCCTTGGCCGAGCGTGCCTGGAGACGACGCAGGCAGAGGCGGAAGGGAAGCCTTCCGGAGTGCGGAAGGCCCGTTCCCTGACCATGCGGCTTTTTAGATGACGAAGCGAGGGCGGCACTGAGTGGCGACAGGGCCGTATCAACCCTGAATGGAAGACGCCCGATGCGAAACATCGGGCGTCCTTGATAGTCAGGCAGAGGTGGATTGTCCCTCTGGTTGCAGACGAGTTCACCTAGGTGCGAACAAGCCCTGTCTGGTCAGTGATTCTTTCGCCACCGATAGCTCAACGCTCCCATCACAACCGATCAGTGCGATGTATTCCCGACCTTTTGCTTGGAAGTTCCACCGCCACATCCGGCTATCAGCGTTGTAGCGAGAAGAGTCAATAAACTTCACATCATTACGCGTCACGTCCTTCAGTGCTGGAAGCGTGTTTCCAACAACGTAGCGGTAGACTTG
>NZ_JBFULO010000387.1:0-3707 GCF_054049855.1 Stenotrophomonas sp. P5_B8
GCAGTACGCTGAACTCCGAGCCGGTGGCCGGGGCGATCTGCTCGATGTGCCCGTGCAGCTTTTCACCGTCGAAAGCATCCACCTTGAACGAGGCGGGCTGGCCGATGCGCATTTTCCAGGTCTGCCCTTCCTTGAAGTTGGCCACCACCCACAGCGTATCCGGCACCAGGAACAGCAGCTGCGAGCCGGCCGTGACGTACTGGCCCAGGCGCACCGAGGCTTCGCTGATCTGGCCGTCGCGCGGGGCATGGATGACCGTGTTGGCCAGGTCGATCCGGGTCAGTTCCAGCTGTGCCTGCGCGGTTTCCACGCGCGCTTCCAGGCTCTTGCGTGCCACCTGGGTGGAGGTCAGCGTTTCCTCGGCGATGCGGATCTGCGCCTGCGACTGCAGCACTGCCGCCTGTGCCGACTGGGCCCCGGTACGCAGCTTGTCGCGGTCGCTGAGCGCCACCAGTTGCTGCGCGGCGAGGGCTTCATAGCGCTTGAGCTCGGTGCGCGACCGCGCCAGCTCCGATTGGCCGGCGACAAGGTTGGCCTGCGCGGCACCGATCTGCGCGCGGTTCTGCGCCTGGGCCTGGTCGGAGTTGGCCAGTGCGGCCTTGGCACTGTCCAGGTCGGCCTGGGCCTGCGCCACTTTTTCCTTGTAGATGCGGTCATCGACGCGCACCAGCGGGTCGCCCTGTTTGACGTGCTGGAAATCCTTGACCAGCACCTCGGTGACATAGCCATTGACCTGCGGCGCCAGCACGGTGATCTGGCCGCGCACGTAGGCGTTGTCGGTACTCACCCGGGTGCTGTCGAACGGCCACAACGACCACGCGCGCAGGATCAGCGCGATGCCCAGCAGCGCGATCACGATCATGATCACCACGCTGCGGGTGCTCGGCTTGAGGTACTTGGGCGCGCTCGGCGGCGGCACCGCTCCCGGCGCGGCCGCGTTGCTGGCGGGGGCGGCATCGGTCGGCGGGGCCGGGTTGACGTTCTCGGGTGCGCTGTCGTCGCGGGGTGGGAGCGTGGGCATGGGGGGACTCATCGGGGCGGTGCGGGCAACGGCGCCGCGACTGAAGGGGAAGAGGGGGCGGGGTGGCGCTTGCGCCACTGCTTGAGGACGGCGGTACGCACCGACAGCAGCAGCAACCAGCCCAGGAAGCCCAGCGCGACCGTGCCGCTGAGCCGGAACACATCATTGAAGGCGCGCACGTTGGCTTCGCGGCGGGCGGTCAGCGCCAACTGCGCCGTGCCCTGCGCACTGCGCTGCACCGGGTCGGTGATCAACCCGGCGTAGAGCTGCTGTTGTTGTTTCAGACGCTGTGCGACCACGCCATCGGCCGGGTCGAGCTGGCTGACCAGTGCACTGGAATACAGCTGCTCGCGGTGCAGCTGGTAGGTGCCCAGCACCGCCGAGCCGGCCAAGCCGCCCAGGGTCTGGGTGATCGACAGGGTGACCAGGAAGGTAATCATGTGGTCCACGCCCTGCTTCAATGCCTGGGTGATGCCGAGCATGATCAACGGCCCCATGAACATGCCGGCGCCCACCGAGGCCAGGAACTGGCTGGCGTAGAAATCGTGCGGGCGGTCCAGGCTGGTGCGGCTCTGGTCGAGCAGGGCCGCGCTGCCGAGCAGCAGAATGGCCATCAGCAGCTGGGCGATGATGCGCTTGGGGCCGAAGGTGAGCGAGGCGGCCGCGATGCCGGTGACCACACCGGCCAGGATCACCCCGAACAACGGGCGCATCTGGTCCGGCCCCATGCCCAGCTGGCGCATCAACCCGACCACGCCGTACGACTGTTCGGTGGTGAGAAAGCGGATCAGGAACGCGCCGACGATGAAGTGCAGCACCGGCAGGCTGGCCAGCCAGCGCGTCTGCAGCAGCGGGTTGCGCCGGTAATGCTCGAGGATGAAGCCGGCGGTGGCCAGCGCGACGGAGGCCACCAGCGCCCACCCCAGCCACGGCGTATCCAGCCACCAGCGCACATAGCCCTGGGCCAGCACCACCACCAGCAGGCCCACTGCCGGGGCGAGCAGGGCGAAGGTGAGGAAGTCCAAAGGCTCGAATGCCTTGATCTGCACGCCCGGCGGCAGCTTCAACACCACCACCGCGGCGAACGCGCACAGGGCCAGACCGGCCTCGAACAGATACAGGTTGTGCCACTGGCCGGTGTCCACCAGCCCCGGCGACACCAGCCAGGCGATCGGCACCGCCAGCTGCGAGATGCCCACGCCGATCACCAGCAGGTTGCCGGTATATTTGCGCGGCAGCGACTGCAGCATGTACAGCGTGCCCAAGGTGCTGCAGGCAGCGCCGGCGAACCCGCTGGCCGCGCGGGTCAGCACGGTGGTTTCATAGCTGCCCACGAACAGGTGCAGCACCGCCAGCGCCGCATACAGGCCCAGGCCGATCTCGGCGAACAGGCGGATGCCGTACTGCTGGCGGAACTTGAAGGCGAGCAGGTTGGCGGTGACATTGACCATCGCATAGGCGGCCACCAGCCAGCTGCCCTGCGCCGGGGTCAGGCCAAGCTGGCCCTGCATGAAAGGCAGGTTGGCGGTGACCAGCGCATTGCCCAGGCCACCGGTGATGCCCACCAGCAGCGCCACGGCGGCATAGGCCACGCGCCGGTGCCAGGGATGCCACGGCATCGACGCCGAGCCGGGCAGCGTCGGCTTCTCGTGGTCTTCCCAGTCCGGGATGGGTTTGAGGTACTGCGCCATCAGCCCTCCGCGTCGACGGGTCCCTGCAGTCCGGTACGCAGCAACTGCAGGGCGCGCGCCACCAGCTTGGCCCGCTCTTCGCGGGACTTGCCACGCAGCGCGGCTCCCAGCATGCCTGAGATCAGTGAAATGTCCGTCACCTGCAGGTCCGCACGGCACAGACCCGCGGCGATCGCGCGCTGGATCGGTGCTTCCAGCAGGCCCCAGATGGTGTGCCGGGCGGCCTTGATGGCCGGGTCATCGGGGTCCACCGCGCGCCAGTAGTCCGACAACGCCGGCGACTGCACGATGCGGGCGGCCATGCCTTCGAGCACTTCGAACAACGCATCATCGCGCTCGCCCAGGCTCTGTACCTGGCGGTTGATGCGAGCCACCGTGCGCTGCAGCAGCGCCTCCACCAGCGCGGTGCGGTCGGGGAAATTGCGGTAGAGGGTGGCGCGGCCGACCTGCGCGCGTTCGACCACCAGGTCGAGCGGGGCGGTGACGCCATGCTGCCCGAACACCGCATCGGCGGCATCCAGGATGAGGGCACGGCGGGCAGCCGCATCGGCGCGTTGGGAAGTCATGGGGCATGATCGGACAATCATGTCCGCAAGGAAAGTGTCCGCCGCGCCACCGCAGCATGCCGGTGGGCGCCTGCTCGGCAAGATCAAGGCGGGGTGAAGCCCGGCGCTGACGGTGGAGCAGTGGGTAGAGTCGAGCCGTGCTCGACTGCCGACCCTGCCAAACTGCGCGACGACAGCATCATCTCGACGAAACCGGCGTTGCTTCAAGCCTTGCCGCGCTGCGCGCCGGCAGCGGGCAAACCGTTGCCTCTACCGGCGGAAAAAAGCGTTCTTTGTTCCTATGCGGGGCGAGCAGAAGCGTGCTTTGACCCTTTCCAGGCGCGGCGGTCGGCGGGCCGGGCGCTGGGCGCCCATGCCCTTGGAGGCGAATGTCCCCCGGCCGCGGGGCGTCCTCCTCCTTTATTTYGCCCAGGGGCCTACCGGCCGCTA
>NZ_JBFULO010000388.1:0-3639 GCF_054049855.1 Stenotrophomonas sp. P5_B8
GCCATCGATCTGCCCAGCGTGCAGCACAAGCTGCTGCACGACGGCCGTGGCGGTTATTGCTACGAACTCAGCGGCCTGTTCCTGGCGTTGCTGCAGCAGCTGGGGTTCGACGCGCGCGCGATCGCCGCGCGGGTGGTGATGGGACAGACCAATGACACCCCGACGCCACGCACCCACATGCTGGTGCTGGTGCGGATCGAGGCGGTGGACTACAGCGTCGATGTCGGCTTCGGTGGCAACACCCCCACCGGCCCGCTGCGGCTGGACAGCCGTTTCGCGCAACCGACGCCGCATGAGCGCTACCGGCTGGATCTGCACGATGGGGACTACCTGCTGCAGGTGGAGATCGACGGCGCGTGGCGGCCGCTGTATCGCTTCGACCTGCAGCCGCAGGCGGCGATCGATCACGTGGTGGGCAACTGGTATGTCTGCACCCATCCGCACTCCTCCTTCCCCGGGCAACTGCGGGCAGCGCTGGCCGGCCCCGGCTGGCGGCGAACGCTCGGCGCCGGTGTCTACACCGTGCACCGCAGTGGCCAGCCCAGCGAGCGCCGGCGGCTGACCGATGTGGACGACGTGCTGGTGGTGCTGCGCGATGCGTTCGGCATCACCGTGCCACCGCATCCGCGCCTGCGCGAGGCCATCGCGGCGTGGCTGCGCGGCGTGGCGTGAGCGCCTCCTGAGACCTCGGCCGACGCTGCCTGCCGCGCATTCCCTGCGCTGGCGGCGAGGCTGGCACGCACCGATGCACAGCAAGAACGGCCAAGCGCCCGTCCCCACGCTGGGCTACGCTGCGTGCCTGTGCAGCGGGAGGGAACCGCATGAGTGCGGCACGCAGGGCCCTGTGGTACATCGAAAGCCACCACGCCGCGCCGATCGCGCTGGCCGACATCGCCGCCGTGGTCGGCCTGTCGCCGTTCCACCTGTCGCGGCTGTTCCAGGCCAGCACCGGCACCTCGCTGGTGCGCTACCTGCGCGGCCGCCGCCTGAGCGAGGCGGCGCGACGATTGGCCGGCGGCGCCAGCGACATTCTGGAGGTCGCACTCGACGCGGGCTATGGTTCGCATCCCACCTTCACCCGTGCCTTCGGCGAGCAGTTCGGGCGCACCCCCGAGCAGGTGCGCGCGCAGGGGCTGGGCGATATCACGCTGGTCGAGGCGATCAAGCTCGATGACGTGCCCCAACCCTGTGTGCAGCCCCCCAACATCGTCGACGCCGATGCGCTGCTGGTCGCCGGCATCGGCGCGCGGCATCGCGGTGCATCGGTGGCATCGATTCCTTCGCAATGGCAGCAGCTGGCGATGCAGTGCCCACGGGCACCGGCGGTCAGCTACGGCGTGTGCTGCAACAGCGACGAGGAAGGCAGCTTCGACTACATCGCCGGTATCGAGGTGCCGGGTTTCGCCGACCTGCCCCCGGGCTGGCAGGCGATCCGCATCCCCGCGCGGCGCTACGTGGTGGCCTGGCATGCCGGGCATATCTCGGCCATCCGCTCGACCTGGTMCTGGCTGTTGAACCACTACCTGCCGTCGGCCGGGCTCAGCCTGGCCGACGCCCCCGAACTGGAGCGCTACGACGCGCGCTTCGATGACACCACCGGCCACGGCGGCATGCAGATCTGGCTGCCGCTGGCCGACACCCCACACACCGGAGACACCGCATGCGCCTGACCCTGCCACTGCTGTTGCTGCTGCTCGCTGCCGTGAGCGCCTCCGCGGTGGCCGCGCCGCCGACGGTGCCTGTCGGCGAACGGCATGGCGTGGCCCACCTGCCCAGCGCGGCAGTGCGCGATGCCGCCGGGCGCGACGCCCTGCGCTACACCGTGTGGTATCCGGCCACGCCGGAGGCACGCGAGCGCCCGATCGTCATCGGGCCGCCGGATGCACCGCTGTTCACCGTGGGCAGCGCAGCAGCCGATGCCGGTATCGTCTCCGGCCGCCTGCCTGCCCTGCTGCTGTCGCACGGCAACGGCGGCAGCGCGCGGATGATGGGCTGGTTCGGTATCGCGATGGCGCGCGCGGGCTACCTGGTGATCGCGGTGGATCACCCCGGCAACAACGGCATCGACCCGATGACACTGGCCGGCAGCATCCTGATCTGGGAGCGCGCCGAAGACCTCAAGGCTGCACTGACCGCCGTGCAGGCCGACCCGCAACTGGGCCCGCACCTGGATGCCCGCCGCGTGGGCGTGGCCGGCTTCTCGGCCGGTGGCTTCACCGCGCTGGCCGCTGCCGGTGCGCGCGTGGACCTGGCACGGCTGATCGCGTTCTGCCGCGCACAGCCCGACGATGGCGTGTGCCGGCCGCAGCTGGAATCGCCGGACACGACCCTGGAGGCACGCATCGCCGCCGCCGCATCGCCTGCGCTGGCGCCATACATGGCGCGTGCCGCTGACGACCACGGCATCCCCGGGATCGGCGCGGTGTTCCTGATGGCCCCGGCGATCGTGCAGGCCTTCCCGCCGGACCAACTACGGAAGCTGCAGCAACCGATGTCGATCCTGGCCGGGGATGCGGATGAGGTAGCCCCGCCGGTCACCAACGCCGAGGTGGTCGCCGCGCTGAGCCCGTCTGCCGGGCTGCGCACCGCGCCCGACGTGGGCCATTACGATTTCCTGGCTACCTGCACCGATGCCGGGCGGCGGGTCATGCCTGCGCTGTGCACCGGCACGGTACCGCGCGAGGACACCCACGCGGCCGCGATCCTGCAGGCGACCCATCTGTTTGATGAAGCCCTCGTGCCGGAAGGTGCGCGATCCAACCGCTAGCACGTCGGTCGGTCAACGCCGTCGAGCCGCGCACTCATTCGCTGCGCGGTGCGGCGCCGACCGGTGCAGGTTTCCACGCGCGCAACAACGGCAGCGGGTCGTACGCGCCATCGGCACCATAGATGCCCCAGTGCAGGTGCGGCGGCGTGCCCTTGGCATTGCCGCTGTCGCCGACATAGCCCAGCACGGTGCCGGCACTGACCACCTCACCGCGCACCAACCCCTCCCGCCAGCCCTCCAGATGGGCGTAGTAGTAGCGCTCGCGCGCCGGACCCAGCACCCACACCTGGCGCCCGCCCAGGCCGCCCTCGCGGATATCCACCACGACCCCGTCGCTGGCGCTGCGCACGGCAGTGCCGCGCTTGGCGAAGATATCCACGCCGGCATGGGTACGGTCGCGCCCGCGCGGCGCGCCGAAGGTATCGGCGATGCGCCGGGCCTTCACCCCCTCCACCGGCACCGGCAGCGCACGCGGCGGCGGCAGCCGCGACAGGCTCCACAGCGCGCGCGGCACCTCTGCCCAGCGACTGTTCCACAGCATGCCCACCGCCAGCGCGCAGGCGGCCAGGACCAGCAGGCGGATCAGCCAGCGGCGCAGGCGCCGTGCGGGGGACGGGGCCGTGCTGGCGGTCGTTTCGGCGGGTTCGTCGCGGGGCATCGTCGCTCCAGTGCGGGTGCTGCGGGGCCTCGCAGCGGATCCGAACGACAATACAAAGCCAATGTGGGCCCAACATGAAGTAGTGCCGGCCGCTGGCCGGCTGCGCCTGCCGGTGGGTAGTGCCGGCCGCTGGCCGGCTGCGCCTGCCGGTGGGTAGTGCCGGCCGCTGGCCGGCTGCGCCTTCGGTTGGCCGGTGCCGGGAGCCGGCCAGCGG
>NZ_JBFULO010000389.1:0-3636 GCF_054049855.1 Stenotrophomonas sp. P5_B8
CAATGAAATTTCTTGGGATCGAATCGAGCACTAAGACCTCAGCCTGAGGGTTGGTCGGAACGGAAGCAGTCAGGCCAAGGTTGGCCCTCACTTTGTCTTCCCAGTCAACAAACATTGCTTGGAGAGCACCTAGGCCCATGCGCTGCTCAATATTGATGCCGGTGACTGCACTGGAAGCAGCGTTCGAGGTGCAGAAGGCGCAGCGTAGCATCCAGAGCACGGAAGGGTGAAGGCCAATCACTACCCACTTCTCGTCAGGATTGCTATTCCGCAGCCTGCAAAACAGCTTATAGTTGGGAAAGCTGATGGATAAGCATACGGCTGAAGTTCCATCTAGTCGAAGCTCGTCATTGAAGACCACCCCAGCGCCCGGGGTCAAGAGATCGCGGCGGAGAAGGCCATTTTCTAGGATCGACGCAAGGTTATCTTCTCGGGTGAAGTGAACGAGATGGTTGATGCCGCGCTCTGCGACATATTCTTGGATGTTTGCGGCCATATTGAGTCCATTCTGTCTGTCAATGCTCGAAGAGCGCGAGACCATGTCGTGCCAATCCCTTGCACTCCACCACAGAGGCCTTATCGGCTGTGAGTGGCATTCCTTAAGCGGATCATAGCGTGGCAGAAGATCGTCGCTAGCTATACGATGGCGTGCCCGCAGGGGGCGTCGAACAGGGGATGTTCATGCAGTTGGCAGTCGTTAGGATCAGCAATTTCTGGTCCTTCGGTCCGGACCCGGTTGAAATCAAGCTCGATTCGATGACCTACCTACTTGGACCTAACGGTGCGGGTAAGACAGCCGTGCTGACAGCATTGGCCCGGATGTTTGGCACCACAGGGACCATGCGGACAGTGCTGCCCTCCGACTTCCATGTGGCGATAGGGGAGGCGCCGATTGAAGGCAAAGCCGCCAGCCTATGGATCGAGGCAGACTTCACCTTTCCCGAGGTGAAAGAGGGTAAGGACACTGCTGCGGTTCCAATCTTCTTCTCGCACATGCAGCTGCAAAGTATTGGCGAAGTTCCCGGGGTGYGGATTCGTCTCACTGCGGAGATGGACGAGAGCGGAGAGATCGAGCAACGCTTGGAATACGTGTTGGCCGCCGATCCGGACGGTGTGCCGACCCAGCTCCGTGGCATGCCCAAGCTTGATCGGCAAGCAATTCAGGTTCACTACCTCCCGGCCAGACGCAACCCTGCTGACCACATTGCTTACAGCGCGGCCTCGCTCCTCGGCAGGGCGCTTCGTGCGGCGGATTGGACGACTGAGCGTAGTAAGGCTAACGATCTATCCGAGCAACTCGGTAAAGCAGTCACAGAGAACGCTGGCGTTGAAGCCTTCGGCAGGGCACTTACGGCAGGGTGGGGGAAGCTCCACAAGGGGAAGTTCTTCGCTTCCCCCAGCATTGCTTTTGGCACAGGGGGTCTGGCTGAGGTGTTGAAGCAGGTGAGCGTCCGCTTCTCGCCCGGCCACGAAACGCCATCAGTGGACTTTGAGCGGCTCAGCGACGGCCAGCAGTCAATGCTCTACATCTCGCTGGTGCTGGCTGCTCATGCAGTTGATGTCGCGGCGTTGGCCGACGCAGATACACCCTTTGATCTAGCTCGGCTGAGGCCAGCGGCTTTCACTTTGCTTGCAGTGGAAGAGCCTGAAAACAGCCTCTCGCCCCAGTATCTGGRGCGGGTCACCCAGGCACTTCGAGACCTCAAAGACGAGTCCGGCGGGCAAGCTATTGTAGCCACGCACTCTCCCGCCATGTTGCGCAGAGCTGATCCAGATCACATCCGACATCTCCGGCTTGACGCTGATCGCATTACGCAAGTCAGTGAAATTGTTCTTCCGGATGAGGCAGGGGAAGCGGGAAAATTCGTTCGCCAGGCGGTCATGGCATATCCCGAGGTCTACTTTGCCAAGCTGGTTGTTCTGGGCGAAGGCGATAGCGAAGACATCGTGCTCCATCGCATGCTCAGTGCCATGGGCGTCGAAGCGGATGCGTCCAGTGTCTGCGTGGCGCCGCTTGGAGGGCGTCATGTCAATCACTTCTGGCGCCTGTTATCGAGTTTGCGAATCCCCTACGTCACTCTCCTTGACCTTGACTATGGTCGCTTCGGTGGAGGATGGGGGCGCGTTAAAGTGGCACATGGCTATCTGCGCAAGTTTCCAAACGGCCACCCGGTGCGCACCGATGCCGAAGTCAAAGCGCTTCCTGGATGGAAAGCGTCTTGCAAAGGGGACGCTTTCATCGAGGAAGTGCGTTTCCTCAGAGGAGCAGGGGTCTTCTTCTCGGCCCCGATTGATCTTGATTTCGCTATGATGCGGCAGTTTCCAGATGCCTACGGCGCCACTGAGCAGCCGTTGGAAGATGGCGATGACTTACTCGGTGCGGTCTTGGGAAAGAGTGGAATCGCCAAGCACTACGGACCAAAGTCGCGCAGTCTGTTTCACGACTACCACCGCCTGTTCAAACTCGCCAGTAAGCCGGTAGCGCATCTTCAAGCCTTGGCCAACCTGACTGATGAAGATCTGAGAGCGGATGCCCCCAAGACCCTGAAATACCTCTGTCAGCGTGTGGTCACCATCTTGGCGGCAGACGCGGAATGATTACGCCAGCTCAGTGGAGTCCGGTTGCCATCGAGATGTTGGAGCCCGGCGCAAAAGCGGCGATTACGGCTCTTCATGGCAACAGTGTGGTCATTGCTAATCCTGGATCAGGGAAGACCGAGCTTCTCGCTCAGCGCGCCGACTTTTTGCTCAGGACCGGCACGAGCCGCTATCCAAAAAGGATCTTGGCGATCTCGTTTAAAACCGATGCGGCGCACACCCTGCGTAGGCGGGTGAGGGATCGCTCAGGACTTGACTATGCCCACCGTCTCAACAGCATGACGTTCGACGCCTTTGCGCGTCGAATTATTGCGATCTACCGGCCGCTTCTGACAGGAAAGGATCGCCTGGACCAGGGATTCAAAGTCGGCACCGTTCGCGTGAAGAGCGTCCAGGTTGCGTTCAAGGAGTTGGTGCCATTGGCGCAAAATCTCATCGAACAGCATCCGATGATCAAGCGATCAATCAACATCGCTTACAGCCATGTATTTTTGGACGAATTTCAAGATTGTACAGGTCCACAATACAAGCTGATCAAGACGTTGTTCAAGGATACGTCAACCGCGATAACCGCTGTCGGAGACGCGAAGCAAAAAATCATGGGCTGGGCAGGGGCGCTCGATGGGGTGATGGGAAAGTTCGCTGATGAGTTTCCGGCAGCCATTTTGAGGCTCGTGCAGAACTGGCGATCTGCGCCAGCGATCCGTCGCGTGCAGAACCGAATGATCATGCAGATGGAGCCAGGTTCGGCGGTGGCAGAAAGCGATATCGTTGGTGACGAGGGTAAGGTCTATCTGTCTCGGTTCGCTGACGAATTGGCCGAGGCTGCACAAATTGCAGAGAAGATCGAGGAGTGGATCGCTGACGGCATTGCGCCGCACGAAATTGCCATTCTTCACATTCGCCAGAGCGCTATGTTCAATCAGGCTATCGACGATGAACTGGATCGTCGAGGTATTCCGCGCCGAAACGAGCAGGAGTTGCAAGATCTTACCTCAGAGCCTGCCACAGAGCTCGTGGTCAATCTGCTGCGCGTCC
>NZ_JBFULO010000390.1:0-3626 GCF_054049855.1 Stenotrophomonas sp. P5_B8
ATCGACAAACATGAGCACAACCTCGCGATCCTGCGCCGCCTGCATCCGGACGTGACAACCATCCTGGCTGACTTGGCCGAACCGGGCGAGTGGGCCGACGCCTTTGCCGGCGCCCGCGTGGTGGTGCAGTTGCATGCCCAGATCACCGGCAAATTCCGCGCCCTGTTCGATCGCAACAACCTGCAGGCGACCGAACGCGTGCTTGCCGCGTGCGACCAGCACCGGGTACCGTTCATGGTTCATATCAGTTCTTCGGTGGTCAACTCGGTGGCCACCGACGACTACACCGAAACCAAGAAGTTGCAGGAAGCCCAAGTACGCGCCAGCAGCATCGCGCACTGCGTGCTTCGCCCCACCCTGATGTTCGGCTGGTTCGATCCCAAGCACCTGGGCTGGTTGTCGCGTTTCATGGCCCGCACGCCCGTCTTCCCGATCCCGGGCGACGGCCGCTTCATGCGCCAGCCGCTGTACGAGCGCGACTTCTGCCGTTGTATCGCCCAGTGCATCGCGCGCGAGCCTACCGGCGAAACCTACGACATCGTCGGCGCCACGCGGGTGGACTATGTGGACATCATCCGCACCATCAAGAAGGTCAAGAACCTGCGGACGGTGATCGTGCACATCCCCATCGGCTTCTTTGCTTTCCTGCTGCGGGTGTACAGCGTCTTCAGCAGCAAGCCTCCGTTTACCGCGGACCAGCTCAAGGCGCTGTCGGCCGGGGACGACTTCAAGGGGGTCGATACCGAGGCCATCTTCGGCGTGGCCCAGACGCCGTTTGAAGAAGCGATCCGTGAGAGCTACTGCGACCCGCGCTACAGCTCCATCGTCCTCAAGCGCTGAGCCTTCGCGCACCCTTGAGGGGGTGTCTGCCTGGTGGGGCGTCCATCTCATCCATGTAATGCACGAAACCAACACGAATGAACAACATGCGAGTCGAACGTCTGGCCGCTGCGCTTGGCAGCAATCAAACCGCCGTCGTCCGGCTTCTGCTGCTGCTGGCTGCGATCGTCGTCGCCAGCATAGGACTGGCGGACGATGGCTATCGCGGCAGCATCACTGGTGGGTGTTCGCAGGCCTACTCCCACTTCCTGAAGCAATCCACGTCCGCCTCGCCCAGGGCCATCACATTCTGCGACCAGCAGAATGCCGATCTGGCCGACCTCGTCGTCGGCCCGATAACGCCCGGCACGCGATCGATGACGGTGGACATCGCCGGCTACGGTGATACTCCCGGGATCAGCGCCGCATTGATTGGGGCGGACGGGCACCGCGAGGCGGTCGTACTGCCACGAGCCGGCGATCGATGGGTGCGCTGGACCATCGACGTGCCTGCGACACTGCAGGCGCAGGAAAGCCGTTTGGTCGTCAGCGACCAGACCAAAGAGGGTTTCGGCTGGATCGGCGTGGGCATTGCCGGCGGATTCGGTGGATGGCCTCCGGTGAGCATCACGCTGGTACTGCTGGCGATCCTCTACCCGTGGCTCTCTCGGCTTGGCGGCTCGGTAGCGCCGGGGACCGAACGGGAAGTTCGCAGTCGTAGACGATCGGTCCTGACAGCAATCTGCATCTCGGTTGCGACGCTTGCGGCGATGATGCTGCGAAGACCATCACAGTGGAGCCATCCCTACGTGTGGGTCGAAGACGGCAAGGAGCTGTTGCCGCACTTCCTTGAGTACGGCTGGGCGACATTCTTCCACCCGGTGGCCGGCTACATCCTGATTCCCAACAAGCTGATCAACGCGCTTGCGGTGACGATTTCCTTCCGGTGGCTGCCGGAGATCAGCCTTGGCCTGGCTGCGCTGGTTACCGTCGCAGTTATGGTCATCCTTGCCGTTGCACCGACGCGTCTGCGCGGCGCGTGGGCATGCGCGCTGGCGGTGCTGGCCGTCCCGACAGACCCTGAAGTGTTCACGACCTCGGCCTACGTGCTGTGGTGGGCAGCATTCCTCGTTGTAATCCCGTTGTTCTGGGATGAACGTCGTGCGCCCTCCCTGCGCTGGCGCATGCCGATGTTGGTGATCGGCGCATTTTCCTCGCCGCTGATCGTCATGATGGCACCGCTGTATGGTCTGCGCGCGCTGCTGCTTCGCCAACGCAACGAGTGGTGGATGCTGCTGGCGGCCGGGACTTCGGCAGCGGTGCAGGCCGCGTTGGTGCTGTACAACCCGATTGCGTCGGAAGCCCATCGTACCCTGCCGGGCATCCAGCCCCTGCTTGAGCGGTTCATGGGGCATTTCCTCTACTGGCATCCGGAAAACAGCCAKCCGGCGCTATTTGCAGGACTCGGGGCGGCTCTTGCTCTGGTCATCGCCCTGGCTGCCTGGGCGCAGAGGCGGCAGGGGTCGGATGTGCTGGCCGGCCTTGTCGCCTGCTTCGTCCTGTCCGTGGCGGCCGCCGCGGCCCGGGTACCCATCGATCCGCTGGACCCCTTCACTGCCGGACCGCGTTACTTCTTCTATCCCTATGTATTCCTCGCCTGGATACTGATCCAATTGGCGTTCAATGCACGCGGGCCGGGACGTGTGCTGTTCGTGCTGCTTCTGCTGGCGCCCCTGCACCAGACCGTGCTCTACGGCCGGCTCACGCACGCCCCGCTGGACTGGCGCGCGGAGATTCGACGCTGCACGTCCGGCCAGGCCAGCGAGGGGCCTGCCGTGCATTGGACGGGCAGGATGGAGAACCTCTGGTATGCGCCCTTGTCGGCGTCCCAGTGCCGACATCTGGTCGAGAAGAGCCTTTTCGACAACCGCCTGACACCGGCAGATCTACCCGGGCAGCCGCACACGCCCAATGTCCCCCCAACATCCACGGAGAACTCCCGATGACCTTTCCTGAACGCGGCGACGCCACGCCATGATCGATCGGCGTTTCATGTTGTTCGTTGTCGCCAGCGGCCTTGCGGCGGTGGCGAACTTTGGTTCGCGCATTGCCTTCAGCCATGTGATGGGCTACGCCTGGTCCATCGTGCTTGCCTACCTCGTCGGCATGGCCACGGCCTTCGCGCTCAATCGTGCATTCGTCTTCAAGGACGCAGACAGGCCCTTGGGCCATCAGGTGTTCTGGTTCGTAGCGGTGAACATGCTCGCCCTGCTGCAGACGTTGCTGATCAGCCTGCTGTTCACCCACTACGTCTTCCCCAGGCTGGGCATGACCTTCCACCCTGAGACGATCGCGCATGCGCTGGGCATCGCGGCGCCGGCGATTGTGAGCTACTTCGGCCACAAGCACCTCACCTTCAAGAAGACCAAGGAACCACGTCAATGACGACGTCACCGTCTGCCGCTTCCCGACGCGGCGTGCTCGGCTACCTCGCGGACAATCCCGCGTTCTGTGCAGGCCTCGCACTCGCGCTGGCCTTTGCGGTGCTTGGCATCATCGCCGGTGCGCGTGCGCATAGTCCCGTGCCGTTCTGGGACATGTGGGATGGCTCGCTGGGCTTCTACATGCATCAGCAGATCGATGCATCGGCATGGTGGGCACAGCACAACGAGCATCGCATCGTGCTGGCCCGTGCATTGTTCTTCCTGGACCTCAAGTATTTTGGGGGCCAGGCGGTCTTCCTGTTGATCGTCAATTACCTGCTGGCCGCGGTGATGTTCGGCCTGTTGGCTTGGTGCGCATCGCGC
>NZ_JBFULO010000391.1:0-3610 GCF_054049855.1 Stenotrophomonas sp. P5_B8
CCGCTGTACATCTCACTGAGGCTGCGCAGGATGCCGGCCAGCACATCGCGCGGTCCGGCCGCGCCCTGCTCGAAGCGGCTGACCAGGCAGAACAATGCACCGGGCTGCTGCAGCCGGCGCGCCAGCGCTGCCTCGAAGGCGGTGTCGGACGCTGCATCGTCCAGTCCGCACTGTGCGGCCAGCAGCGCGAAGTAGTCCTGGTCGCCCTCGCCTGCGCGGAACGGCGGCTGCAGATGCAATACGCGGTCGCCACCGTAACGGTGTGCCGCTTCTGCCAGGATGGCTTCGCGCTCGGGCGGCTGGCCCCAGTGGGCCTGGGTCAACAACAGGCTGACCGGGTACGGTCGCAGTGCCTGCAGGCGGTCGAACAGACGCACCACCGTGGCCGGGATCGGCGTGGTCGTGGCCGTGGTCGGCACGGACGCGACCGGCTCCACCGGAAATTCCGGCTCGAAACCGGCCGAGCACAGCAGTGCGTTGCTTTCCGTTTCGGTCAGTCGCAGGTAGTTGGCACATGCCAGCACGCGGTCGCGATGACGACGGCTGGGCAGCGACGCGCCCGAGCGCCAGTTGTTGACCGCCTCGCGGCTGATGCCGATCTCGGCGGCTACGCCGCCTGCGCTGGCCCGGATGCGACGCATGTGACGCGACAGCAGTTCGGCGAACTCCGGGACAGGCATGGGGAAGGACCAGAACGGGCGGGAATCGGCCACCCTACCGTGGCCGTTTCGGCTGTCAACCATGTGCGTGTCCTGCCTGGAAGCCGCTGTTGTCAGGCCGCCGACACGCTGGCCGGCTGGCGCACCACGAACAGCTTGCGGGTCAGCAACAGGAACACCACGAAGACCAGCACGCCGAGCAGGACCACGCCCACCGACAGCCGTCCCAGCACCGCGCCCAGGCTCTTCTGGCCCTGCAGCCGATCCATGCGTTCGAAGCGCGACGGATCGGCGCGCGCATAGGCCACCTCGACCTGCGCGCCCTCCTGCAGATACGGTGCGGCATTGTCTTCGGACGTACTGAATTCGCCGTTCCGGGCCACGCCGTCGACGACGAACTGGTAGCGGAACTGATAGGTGTGGCTCACACGGCCCTTGCGCCGGCTCTCCTCGATATGGTCCAGCTGCACCGGCACCTGCACGCTGACCGCGTCCTTGAGGATCGCTTCGGCCTGGCGGTGGCCGCTGAGCGCCGAGGCGGAAAACACAATGGCCAGGACGACGTAGCCAAGGATGCACAGCCAGCGCGCGGCCTGGGTAAGGCGTACGTGCGAGGTGTCGGAAACAGGAATGCTGATCATGGTGGTCCCCCGGTAGTGATCGCTTTGGCCAGCAGCGGATGTGCGCTGGCACCGGCGAAGTGTGGGGACGGGCGGCGCAGGCGTGAACCGCCAGCACGTCAAGTTGCGATGTTCCGCGCGTGACGATGCGTCAAGCAGGGACGGTCAGAAGAATTCGTCCAGCAGCCGGTAGAACGCCAGCCGCTGTGGGTCGGGCGCGACGCCATAGTGCGCGAAGAACGGCTGCACCCAGGCCTCGCCCAGGGTGTCGGCGATGCTGCGCGCGGCCAAGGCCAGATCCTGGTGACGGTCGGCCACGCCGGCACGACCGCAATCGATGAATCCGCTGAAACGGCCGTCCTTGGCGATCAGGTTGGGCAGGCACGCATCGCCGTGGGTGACCACCAGATCCGCCTGCGGCTGCGCCGGCACCGTGGCCAGCAGTTCGACAAACACCTGGTCTGCCGATCGGCCCTGCCGCTCATCATCGAAATCCTCGGCGTCCACCTGCCCTGCCGCCAGTCTCGCCTTCGCTGCGGCCAGGCGCCGGGACACGCGGTGGTCGAATGGGCAACCCGACACCGGAAGGGCGTGCAGGTGCTTCAACGCCTCGGCCATGAGCACCGCCACCTGCGCTGGCGCCAGCGCGGGCGACGCGGCCAGATCGGCACCGGGCAGCGCGGTCATCAACAGCCAACGGCGGCCGTTTTCCTCCGCGGCATCGAGCACTTCCGGGACCGAAACGCCTTGGGCGTGCAGCCAGCGCAGCCGCGCGATCTCCTCATGGAGTTCGCTGACCTCATCGACCTGCTCGGTCTTCAGGAACCGGTCCGGGCCGTCGCGGTCCTGCACGCGGAACACGTCCGCGCGCGACATGCCAATGGCAAATGCTTCGATACGGATATCGGCCAAGAGGCTGCGCCACGCGGCGGGCAGCATCAGTCCGTCGGCATCCAGCAGTGTAAGTGGCGAGGTCGGCATGCACGCATCCTGCCGTCGCGGAACGAAAATGCAAGCGCCTGCACCGGGTGGCTTCCTGCACGCGACTGGCCTACGCTCGACCCACCGCCACAACCGGGCCTCCCCTTGGGAAACACCGTCCACTTCCGGCTCGCCCGCGCTGACGACCTGCCCGCGCTGATCGGCATCGACAGCGCGGCCGCTCACGACACTCGCCGCGTCGAGCTGCTGCAGCAGTGGGTGGCGGCACGCAGTTGCCACCTGTTGCTGCTTGACGCGCGTGTTGCCGCCTATGGCGTACTCCACCATCATTTCTTCGACAGYGGGTTCATCGAAATGCTGATGGTCGGCGAAGACTTTCGCCGCCTGGGGCTGGGTGAAGCCCTGCTGCAGCATCTGGTGTCACGCTGCGAGCGACCGCGCCTGTTCACCTCCACCAACCAATCCAACGAGCCGATGCACGCCCTGCTGGCGCGCAATGGCTTCATCGTCAGCGGGCAGATCGACAACCTGGATCCAGGCGACCCGGAGACGGTGTTCTTCCGAGACGTCGCAGGCCCGGGTCAGCCTGCGCGCCACTGACTGCGGTGGCGATCGTGGCGGCACCCGCATGAAGCGTGCGGCCACAATGGAAGGCGAATTCCATACGCTTCCAGCAGGCGCCTGATGGTTCCCATGCCGCATGAGAGGGTCGATGCGCTCCCATCCTGCGCAGTCGCACTCCCGAGAGCGAGCGTTTATGGCCAGGCCTGAGAGCTGCCGCCAGGCCAAGCTACGAAAGCGTGATATTGCGACGCGTCATGTAAACGATTACATCCCCTGCTAGCGTTGGCTTCACCTCATACCGAGGGTTGCCGAGGAGAGTTGGATGGGGTTGCCTGCCAATCGCTGCACGGTCCCGCGCACGTCAGCACACGGACGCGCGCGCGCGCTGCTCCTTCCCGCCTTGCTGCTGGCGGTGACCGCTTCGGCGCAGAACCTGCCCCCACGCAGTCAGTGGCAGGCCAGCAGCTCCTCCCAGCAGGTGCCGGCCATGGCGGTCAGCCACCTCATCGACGGCGACCCGAAGACTGTCACCGGCGGCGCCTTCAGCCCCGGCCACTGGTTCCAGGTGGACCTGGGCAAACCGGCCTTGGTCAGCGGTGCACGGATTACCTGGGATGTCTCCAACCCCGAGGGCTACACGCTGCAGACCTCGCTGGACGGCAAGCAGTGGCAGCCCGCCTACACCATGACCGACTCGCTCGGCGGCATCGAAACCCTGTTCTTCGCCCCGCGTCAGGCCCGGTACCTGCGCCTGGCCAGCCCGGACCGCACCTCCGACTGGGGTGTTTCCATCTTCGAGCTGGAGCCCCTGGACAGCACCACCAG
>NZ_JBFULO010000392.1:0-3606 GCF_054049855.1 Stenotrophomonas sp. P5_B8
GAGCTGGACCGGCGCATCGCCGATGCGACGCTGCCACAGGCCATCGGCGAATTCCTGCGTCAGCCGTGGCAGCACCACCTGACCCTGAGCGTGCTGCGCGAGGGCGAAGACGGCGCATCGGTCGGCGAGGCGCTGGCACTGGCTGACGGCTTGCTGGAAGAAGTGGCCGAGGCGCGCCGGCAGATTGTCGGCAAGCCTTGGCTGCAGGCCTGGCACGCGTCGCTGCGCAAGGTGTTTGCCAGTGTCGGCGTGCATGCCGATGCGGCCACCGGCGCGATCGATGCGCTGCACGACACCCTGCAGGGCATCGCCGAATCGCGCCCGGAACTGGAGCGCGCGCTGCCCGAATTGCCGCAGGTGGCGTTGCCCACCCCCCCGGTGCAGGAAACCGCTGCCGTCGAGCTGGGCAGCAAGGTGGACGTCAGCGATTTCGACAACGCCGATGCGGACCGTTTCCGCGGCCTGGAGATCGGCACGTGGCTGGACTTCGTGGACAAGGACGGCAAGGTGCAGGCCGGCAAGCTGTCCTGGGTGAGTCCGATTTCCTCGCGCCTGCTGTTCGTCAATCGTCGTGGCGTGCGCTTCTGCGTGGCCTCGCCGGAAGAACTTGCGGTGATGGTGCGGCTGGGCCGCCTGCGCGCGCATATCGACGATGGTGCCTTCGACAGCGCCATGCAGGGCGTGATCGACCGGCTGGACAACAAGAACGCCACCGTGCATTGAGCCGGTAGCACCGGGCCCTGCCCGGCGGCAGTGCGCCAACGACCTGAGGCGGCAGGCGTCCATGCCGCGATCAGGTTACGATCCCCCCACACTCTGCTGATCGTCGGGGACATGCATGGCTGTCGATGTGCTGGTGGTACGGGAACGCGCGCCGGGCGAGCGACGCGTGGCGATGACGCCGGAGACGGCGCGCAAGCTGGCCGCCCTGGGCGCGACGGTGTGGTTCGAGCCCGCGGCCGGACAGGCGGCGGGTTTTCCTGACCAGGCCTATCTGGACGTCGGCGCGCAGTTGGCCGACGACGCGCGCCTGGCCGTGGCCGACATCGTGTTGTGCGTGCAGCCGCCGGACAACGTGCGGCTGGGCCAGCTCAAATCCGGCGCCAGCCTGGTCGGCATGCTGCACCCGCAGGCCGATGCCGAACGCGCCGGGTTGATCCAGTCGCGGGGGCTGCAGGCCTTCCCGCTGGAACGCCTGCCGCGCACCACCCGCGCCCAATCAATGGACGTGCTCAGTTCTCAGGCCGGCATGGCCGGCTACAAGGCCACGCTGATCGCCGCGCAGCGCGCACCGCGCTTCTTCCCGATGCTGACCACTGCGGCCGGCACCATTCGTCCGTCGCGGGTGCTGGTCGTCGGTGCCGGCGTGGCCGGGCTGCAGGCGATCGCCACCGCGCGCCGGTTGGGCGCCCAGGTGGAGGGCTTCGATGTGCGGCCGGAGACCCGTGAGCAGATCGAATCGCTGGGTGGCAAGTTCCTCGACCTGGGCGTGAGCGCGGTCGGTGAGGGCGGTTACGCGCGGCCGCTGACCGAGGAGGAGCGCGCCGAGCAGCAGCGTCGTCTCGGCGAGCACCTGCGGCTGGTCGATGTGGTGATCTGCACCGCAGCGGTGCCCGGGCGCCCGGCGCCGAAGATCGTCACCACCGCGATGGTGCAGGGCATGAAGCCAGGCAGCGTGATCGTCGACCTGGCGGCCGAGACCGGCGGCAACTGCGAGGCAACCCGGCCCGGTGAGGTGGTGGATGTCGACGGGGTGACCGTCGATGGGCCGCTCGACCTGGCCAGCCTCGGTGCGGTGCACGCCAGCGAGATGTATGCGCGCAACGTCTACAACTTCGTGGCGCTGTTCCTCAAGGACGGGGCGATTGGTTTCGACTGGGACGACGAGCTGTTGGCCAAGACCCGCTGGATAGCCGGCGGCTGAGGCGAACAGCAGCCACGCATGGCGTGGCTCTACCCAGCCATCCCGCAACCCGGTAGAGCCACCCCATGGGTGGCTGCCCGCGATACCAGACCGAAAAGCAGCCACGCATGGCGTGGCTTTACCCAGTCATCCCGCAACCCGGTAGAGCCACCCCATGGGTGGCTGCCCGCGATGCCAGACCAAAAAGCAGCCACGCACAGCGTGGCTCCACCCGAGACGCGCCCTCAGCGCTTCGGCGGCGGCGCGTCTTTGACCGGATTGGCCTTGAGCCACTCCTGGCGCTGCTCGGGGGTCATCTTCGACCAGCGTTCGCGCAGGTCGTCGCGCTGGGCCGGGCTCAGCTCGCGCATCTGCGCGAACAGCGCACGGGCCTGCTCGCGCTGTTCCGGGTTCATGTTCTCGAAGCGGTGCCGACCGCGCCGGGCCAGCTCGCGCTGCTCGGGGGTCATGCTTTGCCAGCGCTGGCCGTGCTGCAGCATGCGCTCGCGCTGTGGCGGCGATGCATCGTTCCAGCGGTCGCGGACCGGCGCGATCAGCGCCTCGCGTTGCTGCGGGGTCAGCCGCTCCCAGTCGGGCAGGGTCGGGCTCTGCGCCCCGGCCGCCGCGCTCGCGCACAGCAGCAGCAACGCCAGGATCAGTCGCGGTGTCATGTTCACTCCATTGCCAGGTCGGTCGTGCCCAGCCACACGTACAGGTCGGGATTCTCGTCGAGCACATCGCTGCTGTCATCCACCGTGCTCGTCACCGGCGGTGCGGCCGGTGTGGTTGGCGGGTTGACGGTGAAACTGTAACCCAGCGCCAGCGCAGCCACGGCCGAGCAGGCAGTAGCCATCCACCAGCCATGCACGCGCCCACGCCGTGGCGCAGCGGCCTGGCGGTCGCGGCGCAGCCGCGCCAGCGTGGCCGGCGACAGCTGCTGCAGGGCCTGCGCATGCAACGCGCGCAGGGCGGTGTCATCGAGGACGGGTGGGGTGACGGGGCGRCTCACAGTTCGATCTCCAGGTGCTGCTGCAGCGCCTGCCGGGCGCGCGAAAGATGGGTTTTGACCGCGCCTTCGCTGCAGCCCATGGCCTTGGCGGTGGAGGCGCCGTCCAGCTGTTGCAGTACGCGAAGGGTAAAGGCCTCGCGCTGGCGCGCAGGCAGTTCGCGCAGTGCCGCCACCAGCTGCGCGTACTGTTGACGCTGTTCGTGGGCCTGCGCCGGGCCGGGCGCCGAATCGGCCCAGTCGATGTCATGGTCGCCGCCTTCCTCGTCGCTGCTGCGCCAGAAGCGCAGGCGGAAGCCGCGTCGGCGCTGCAGGTCCACCACGCGTCGGCGCAGGATGCTCCAGAACAGCGGCGCCCACTCGGCGGCCGGCTTGTCCTGGTAGGACAACATGCGCAGCATCGCGTCCTGCACCGCATCCAACGCATCGTCGCGCTGGCGCAGGCCAGCCTCGGCGAAACGGAACGCGCGCGGGCCGATCCCGGCCAGGAACGCATCCAGCGACACCGGCAGCGCGGCGTCGGCCTGGTCGGGCAGTGTCTGCAAGGTAGGGCTCACCAGCACAGGGTAGCGCTCGCGCAGGGGGATACCGTGAGAACGCCCCAGCGCCCGATCGGTTGACCGGCCTGCAGATCGGTTCAGCGCATGGTTATGATGGGGGGACGGGAAGACCGCCTGGGAGACAGACTGCAATGAGC
>NZ_JBFULO010000393.1:0-3597 GCF_054049855.1 Stenotrophomonas sp. P5_B8
GCATCACCACTGTGCATGAGACGGATGGGCGCTGGCGACGATTCCGTTACGGCAATACGTATCGCTACAACGAAGGCAAGCTGCTGCAGGAAGAGGTCGGTAGTGGCACCTCGGTACTGCGCTCCACAACGTACAGCTACGACCTGAGCCGGGAAGACGCAGCATATCCGGCGCGTTATGGCACCAGTCTGAGACTCAATGGTGATGGCTTCCAGGGGGAATTCCATCGCCCGCAGATCCAGCGGACCATCCAGCAGGACGGCGTGGCGTACACCCGCGCCAGTACGGTGCTGGATGTGTTTTCACGGCCTACGGCCATTGCGCGATCCAACACCATCGGCTACCTGCGCACCGAGTCGGTTGGCTATTTCGACCAGTCTTCGCTGTGGGTGCTTGGCCAGGTCAGCCGTTCCGCTTGCATCGCACCCGCTTCATGCGCCAACGATGTGATGTTCAGCGTGGACTACGACCCATCCCTGGCGGTGCCGTTACGGACCTATCGCTTTGGTGCGATCGATCAGAATCTGACGTATCACGCGGACGGAACAGTTGCCAGCGTGGCCGATGCCAGAAGTTTGGCCGGAATCGATACAGCGGTTCATCTGTTGAACTGGAAGCGCGGCTATCCGCAGACGATTACCTATCCCGGCGGCCAGTCGAAGCGGGCCGTCGTGAACGACCAAGGCTGGATAACCTCTGAAACCGACGAGAACGGCTTCGCCACCAGCTATGCCTACGATTCAATGGGACGATTGAGTCAGGTAGTCTACCCCGCCGGTGACGCGACCATCTGGTTCAACAAGTCGCTGGGGTTCCGCCAGCTCACAAACGCCGATCCGTTGCCACCGGGTGTCATGGCCGGGCAGTGGCAGGAGCTGGTTGCGCAGGGAAACTACCGCAAGGCCACGTATTTCGATTCGATGTGGCGGCCTGTGCTTACCCAGGAATATGACGAGGCGGACCGTGCTTCGACGCTGAGCGTGGTATCGCGGGAGTACGACGCCTCCGGTAGGACTGTGTTCCAGTCCTATCCCAGCCGCGATGCAGTTCCGCCGGCGGTGGGTGAGTGGACGCGCCATGACGCGCTCGATCGAATGACCGAGTCCCGTCGCGATTCCGAGCTAGGCCAGCTTGTCACCCGCAATGAATATTTGCCGGGTAACCAGATCCGGACAATCAATCCCAAGGGAGCAATCACACTCACCGCCTACGATGCCTACGACGAACCGCAGTACGAGCTTCCGGCAAGCATGGATATGCCCGGAGGTATCCATATGGAGATCAATCGCGATGCCCACGGCAAGCCCCTGACCATCAGCCGGGTGGGGGCAGCGCAATGAGCCGCGTCGAACGACAGACAAGGGGAGCGCTGTCGCTTCTCCGCATCCTCATGGGCCTGGTGATGTCGGTCTGGGCGCTTCATGGAGCCGCACAGTCGCCGAATGCCGCGCGCTTCCGCGTTACAGCCACCAGCGGCAGCCAGCTGGTGGCCCCGGGCAACGTAGCGCTAAAGGTCGATCTGCTCGACGCCATCATCAATGGGGTCTATGAAGCAATCGACCATTCCTCTATGTACCTGATGCGCAATGGCGAACTCGTCGTGCTGGATGTCGATTGGGATCACCCGACCACGCAGTACTACAACGAGCAAGGCCTTGCTGCAGGCACCTACGATTTTGTGTTCATGGGGGTGGCGATATCCCACGATGCCTCGGGCAATGAGCGCTACCGGGAAGTACAGTCGCCGCTGGTGCGCGTCACCGTAAGCCAGCCCACGGGCTCGTTGTCGGCGAACCCGTCCAACTGCGTGATTCCTTGGGGCGCCAGTGCGTGCAGCGTCACTGTCTCGTGGAGCTCCAACGCTGCATCGGCGCAACTGTTCATCTCCAATCCCCAAGGGGCTGGTCCGGTTCTGTTGGCGCAAGGGGCAAGTGGATCGCAGGGCGTGTCGTCCATTACGGCTGCGGGCGCACGCCTCTCGCTGCGCGAAGGCGCTTACGTGCTGGCCAACATCGATGTCACCGGCATTCCCACGCCTAACCAGCAGCCGCAGGTCAGCCTTGTCGCACCGCAGGCCCATCAGGTGTTCCAGGCAGGTGCGGCGGTGGTGATGCAGGCCAGCGCCAGTGATGCGGATGACGGCATTGCACGTGTCGAATTCCTTGTCGACGGCCAGTGGGCAGGCGCCTCTACAACGGCTCCGTATGCATTCACCTGGGTGGCAACTGCAGGTGCGCACCAGCTCGTCGCGCGCGCCTTCGACACCCGGGGCGCTCGGGTGGATTCCACATCGATCCCGGTCTTCATTGCGTTGCCGCCATCTGTAACGCTCACCTCGCCTTCGCCCGGTGCGGTTCGGCGGGAGCCAGGCAGCTTTGTCCTGGCGGTTGCGGCTTCCGACCCGGACGGCACCATCCAAAAGGTGGAGTACCTCGTCAACGGCAACGTTGTGGCGACAACGACTGACGCACCGTTCTCGTCCTCGGTGGGCGGATTGCCTTCCGGCGTCTACGCGTTTGTCGCGCGCGCGACAGACAGTCATGGCCTGTCGGCGACCAGTGCACCGGTCAGCGCCACGGTGTTTGCCTCCAGTAGTGGGGCCGAGGGTCAGTCCGTCACACGGCGCTACACCTATAACGCGCGGCAGTTGTTGTGCAGGGTGGAAGAGCCTGAAACCGGCGTCACCCTGACGGGGTACGACCCGGCGGGCAACCTAGCCTGGAGCGCGGCCGGCCTACCGGGCAATGCCGCCTGTGAAGAAGCAGGGGACAGCGTCGAGGTGGCCAGCCGCCGCGTGGACCGCACCTACGATGCGCGCGGGCGCCTTGCCACGCTGCATTTTCCCGACGGCAAGGGGGACCAGATATGGGCCTATACCGCCGATGGCAAGCCCTCGGCGATAAGCGTATCCAACCCTGGCGTCGCGGTCCCGACGGTCACCACCTACGCCTACAACCGCCTGCGCCTGCTGGTGGAGGAAAGTCAGCAGCTTCCGGATGGGCGTGCCTGGACGGCGTCGCATGCCTACGACGCGCATGGCAATCGCAGTAGCATGCGCTACCCCGGTTCGGGACTGGTCGTGGATTACGCGCCTAATGCGCTGGGTCAGCCAACCCGGGTAGGCAGCTTCGCCGCAGGCGTTCAATGGCATGCCAACGGTGCGATCAAGCAGTTCGCGTACGGCAACGGCGTGGTGCGGACCCTTGCCCAGAACACGCGCCAGCTTCCGACACGCGTATCGGACTGCGTGGGGGCTACCGGCTGTTCCGGGTCGGGCACGCGTTTGGATCTTGCGTATGCCTACGACCCTGCCGGCAATCCGGTCGAGATCACCGATCTGCGCAATGGCCGTCAGAGCCGGACTATGCAGTACGACGCCGCGGACCGGCTTGTGCACGTCAATTCGTCGATGTTCGGCGAGGCATTCTACGAGTACGACCCGTTCGATAACCTGCGTCTGAACGTAGTGGCGGCAGGGAGCAGCCCGCGTGCTCACCACTACTGTTACGACCAGAACTGGCGGCTGACCAATGTGAAGGAGGGCGGGTGCAACGGGGCGACCGTCATCGGGCTCAGCTACGACGTCCAGGGCAACCT
>NZ_JBFULO010000394.1:0-3578 GCF_054049855.1 Stenotrophomonas sp. P5_B8
GGTCTGGGTAGGCGACACCGGTCAGACGGTTGAGCAGGTCGTAGTGATAGGTCGTGGTCACTCCCCGCGCGTCGGTGGCGGTCTTGCGATTGCCGGCCGAGTCCGAGGTGAAGCTGCTCGCACCACTATCCGGGCTGACTTGGCCGGTGAGGTCACCAAAGCCGTTATAGGCGTAGGTGGTATGCAGGCCCTTGGGGTCCGTGACCTGGGTGATTTGATCCAGCGCGTTGTACTGCGAGCGGATCTCCGCAGCTACACCGCCGACGTCCTGCAATGTGCGCGCAAGGCGGTTCAGCGAATCGTACTGCTGGCTGCTCACCCGGCTTAATGCATCTGTGGCCGTTTGCGGGTTGCCATCCGCATCGTAGGTGAAGGCGGTGGCGTGATTGCCCGCGTCCTTCAGCGTGGTGAGCTGTCCCAGCGTGTTGTAGACGCGGGCAAGGGTGCGCCGCAACGTGCCGCCGGAGTCCAGCGTGTCTTCCTTGACGCGGTTGCCGGCGTTATCCAGCGTGTAGTGGATGGTGTTACCCGCGCTGTCTTCGATGTCGGTCAGCCGCTGAGCAGCGTCGTAGACATAAGACACGCTGCTCCCATCGGGCTCGGTAACCTGCTGCACAAGCCCGGTCGGCCAGTAGCTCAGCTGGGTCACCCGGTCTGCTGCGGTAGAGGCGCCACGTACGTTTACCGAGGTCGGCCAGCCGCGAGCATGATAGGCGTAGTCCGTGACCACTCCATTGACGTCCTTTGCCGAAAGCGGACGACCAAATGCATCGTAGGCCAGGGTTTCTACCGTCTGCCCCAGCGCATTGGTAACGCTGTGCAGATCGCCCTTGCGGTAAGCGCAGGTGCCATTGGAGGCGCAACCGGCGTCGTCGGCTGCGTAATACGCATAGACGGTTACATCGGCCACATCCGTACGTGGCCCATCGACGCTTTTCAGCAGCCCCTCGGTCGGGCAGCTGCCGGCTGCGGCCAAGTCAGCGGCCTCACAATAGGCGTAGGTCGTGGCGCGCGTCTGCCCGGAAGMCAAATCCTTAAGCGTTATGCTCACTGGCTGTCGGCGGGCGTTGTAAGTGGTTCGGGTCTCTTGTTGACCTATCGTCGTAACGAGAACGGCGTTGGTCTCATTGTCGCGGATGCTCTGCACCACACGCTGCTCAGGCAGGCCTACCGCCTCGGTAACGGTGTGGGTAGCGACCAGCCGACCGGTCACCGCATCGGTGCCCTCGCCGTACGTGTGCTTGGTCTGGACGCCGCGCCGATCCGTATAGGTGTCCAGTCGTCGACGGAAGTCGACGCTGGCATCGTAGTACGTGCGGCTTATCGATCCCTGGGAATCGGAGGTGCCCAACACCTTACGCGGTGGCGCGCTATCGTCGCCGGGCGTCAGGGAGTAGTCGGTCTGATGGCCAAGTGCATCCGTGACCACCGCTCCGCCGTTGGGGCTGTATGCCAACGTCACCCCGTCCGCGCCCCCTGCATGCTGACTCGAAATGACGCGACCGATGGCGTCATAGGTAAACGTGCTGTATCGCTGGCCGTCTTCTGCGGTGATGCCGGTCAGATGCTGGGGGAAGCTGAAGTTTTCGTAGTGATAGGTGCGCACACCGCCACCAGCGTAGGTGACCGTAGCTACTTGGCCTTGCGCGGTATAGGTGTAGCTCGCCTGGGGGACACCCGCGACCAGGACCGAGCTGATCAAGGCCTCATAGTCATTGGACTGATAGACGAACTCCAGCGTGCGACCGCTGCTGTGGATGACGGCTGCGAGTCGTTCACTGTCGTCGTAGACGAACGTCAACGATGTTCCATCCAGGAAGCGCTTTTCAGTCAGCCGGCCTGAGGCGTCGAAGGTCGAAATGGCATCGGACGAATACAGCGTCCAGTTTCCATTCTGGACAAGGCGATCACCGCTGCTGTCGGCTGCCTCGTAGACCTGGCCAATCTTCTTGAAGGCGCGCTGGAACCCATTGCCCTCCACGATGCCGGCCCCGCCGTCGCCATCCAGCGCCAGCTGCGCGCCCAGCGAATGCGTCCAGCCGTAGCCGAAGCCGCCCAGGGACGTGGATATTCCCGAGTGATAGAAACGCGTCAACGCAATCCAGCCCAGATCGAAGTCTTGGGCGATTTCGTATTTCTCACCGGTCTTTACGTCGCAGGGATTGCCGACCGTGCCGTCGCAGGGCGGCTCGTTCGAGGGTGACTTGTTGCCCGCGCTCGGACTCATACCGCTCATGGCACCATTGCCATCGGTGGGGCAGCTTCCGTTCCCGCCGTCCTTGTCGCACTGCGTCGTCTTGGAGGTGATGGTGGCAACGAAATCTTCGTTGACACAGGCTTCGTGCTTGTTGGACCACTGTGTCAGGAGAACCGGGCAGTTCAGACGCCGGGTGCGCGTCAGCATCGCGTCGCTCGAGAACGGAGCGCAGGGAGACTGGGCGGTATTGTCCCCGCCCACGTAGGTCACCTGGTACTCACGATTCTCGATGGTTCCTTCCATATCCGGGGTGACGGCGTACCAGTCGCCCGTGGGCGTGACAGCCGCGCCGGGACAGACGGGGTTGAACGCTTGCACCTCAGCCAAGTAGGCCGCGACCATTGCCTCTTCGGTCGGAAATATCGCTGTGCTGAGATATGACCATTCGGGATCGGAGGGCTGGGATTTTCCCATCCAGTAGGTGATCGACGTATTGCCATCCAAGCCGACCTTCTTGGATTTGATCTTGTCCACGGAGTTCCAGCCAAACTGGAAATCGGGCGGGAAGGGGCTCGGCGCAGGAAGGCTCTTGATGGCCTCCACTGCCTCCTGCTGCGTCTTGTACTGGGTCGAATTTCCACCGGGCTGGGAAATGCGCCAGGTCGTCTTGCTCTCCTGCGCCTCCGCCGAAGCGGGGGTCATGCAACCCATCGCGACCGTTGCCAGCACAATGCACGATAGGTTCCTGATCCGTTGCAACATCCCTGTTCTCCTCTCTGGGCGGATACCGCGCCGGGGAACGAAGGCACGCCGGCTGTCATCGCCCTGTCGCGCCCTACTTCGGATCGTCCCTGTTCCGGAATGTGCGTGCACCACCGCACCGTGCCTTTATCGTTGAAGTTGCTGGCACATTCAAGCTCTATTTCGAGACGCCCATCCCAACTCCGCTCATCATCAATCTCCCCATGGCGGGGCATTGGGGCCTCCTGAGTGGGCGGCCGCGCACTTTTACCCGGGCGCAACTCGCCAGCGCGCTCAAGACCCATCGCCTCGATCGCGAGCTTCGAGCGAGTTACATCTCACTTTCCCGATTGAACAGCATCGCTGACGGCCGCTGATACATAAGTCAACGCGAATTGGCCAACTGCCTTCTCAAGATAGCTTACTTCAGGCAGCCTACGAGGCACTCATTTTGCATCCATTACCAGTCGGTGCCGGTCCCTGAAACTACTTCTTACCCTTCTTGCCCTTGTTAGGGGTTTGACTCAGCGCAGTTCCGCAAGCGAGCGGCAGCAGGCTGCTCTCCGCTTCAGTCATAAGAGCGTCCTGGCAATCATCGGATCTTGTCACGGCACAGTGACCGATGGAGATCTGTCATAGC
>NZ_JBFULO010000395.1:0-3560 GCF_054049855.1 Stenotrophomonas sp. P5_B8
CAATCAGGTCGGCTTGACTCCGCGGAACGTAGTCGAGCTTTGTACGGGACATTTCTCGAGCAAGTCCCTGCAGAGCGCGCCGCAGTTCGGGAGAGAGATCGGCAGGCTCGACCGACGCTGGCAGCAGGTTGCCGCCCACGCTATCGAGGTAAAACCCGAGGATATTCAGCGCCCCCCGTAAGCCTCGAGGAAAAACAAAGTTCCTCTTTTGAAGTAGGGCGTCCGAAGCCGCCTTGAGGAAGAGGGGATGCGAGAACTCCGGAGCAAGTAGTGGGCCAGCAGGTCGAAMGATCCCTCGCCGATCCAAATATTGAATCGCTGCAGCTTCCTGCTCTTCGAACGTGGTGAAGCCGTGAAGATCAACCTTTGGATATGCCTCCCAGACCGGAATGGGTATCGCAAATGGAACGTACTCAGTGCGGCATGCAACAACAACCGCGATGTTCGGGTACGGATCTAGACTCTTGATGAAACCGGCCAGATGGTTCCGCCAAAGATTGGCTCCAGCACCCTCGTTAACAGCATCAACTAGTATCAGCGCCCTAGAGCCGGAAGTTTCACCCGCCGAATCTAATGCACCAAGGAGTTCATCCCGAGGCCATCCAGGCAAACCGAGTGATCGTTCACATTGGCTCCATGGGTCTCCCTTAGCGAATTGCTGGCCCAAGAAGAGTAGTGCCGGCCTGCCTTCCGCTCGCGAACGGTTGGCCTCAGAGGCGAGCAGATGAGACTTCCCCGTGCCAGCCTCACCGGTGACGAGTAGCACTCGGCTAGCATCCGCGCTGAAGGCAGTGGAGACCAAGAGACGGGCAAGGTTGCTGATTGCCTCCTCAACCCTGCGAACACTGTGCTGCAAATAACTCAGATGATCGCAGCTGGGCGTCGACTTCGCCTCGCCCTCCTTAACTGAACGGCGCTGGCTGCGAAGCTCATCACCCAAACGGCCAAGGAGTTGTTCGGCTGCTCTCACGTCTGAGAGCCACTGCTGGACATCCCATTGGGTGGTTACAGGAGCCTCGACCGCGTCGGCTATCCCGTGCACCAGCTTCAGCGCGTTTGCAGCGAGCTCCGCCGCTTCGCGCACGTCATCCGTGACGATCGCTGAGGACGGCTCAATGCGATCCGCCCAAGTAGCCTCGACCGCTCGAAGCAACCTAGCACGAAGGGCTGAAGTCCTCGCCAGACCATCGAAGGCGAGCGAGGCAGCAACGTCGACGTGTTGTGCGGGCGTGTATCGCTCACCAAGATCGGCGCTTGCTATTTCAACCTGGTCAGAGAACCAACGAAGACTCAGCGTGTCGACCCCAAACCAATACCTCGATAAGCCCGACGCGCTTGGTTGCCCCAACCAGTCGGTCAAATCTGAGGCTGTGATCGGCTCAAACGAAACGTCCCGCCCTAGGGCTAGCGCTTCCGCCCTCCACCGTTTCACATGCTCATCCCAAGCCGACCACCCTGTCCGGCCCCGCCCCTTTGCCCCGCCTTTGTCGGTCAGATCGCACGCAATCGCGACCTGGTAGACGTTGACCTCTGGGCGGCGCTTTAGTGTTGTCGCTACGCTTTCGTCGATCTGCGCCCAGTCGATGTCTCGAACGCGAAGGAAGTACTTGGCTTGAATGCCGACGGACGACCCGTCGTTCTTAAGCCACAGCGCCTCGACGCCGGCGTCGCCGCCAGCTCCCTCGATCCGCCTGAACTCCTTGGCCCCCATAGGGCGGCGGCGACGTGCGAGCTGAACAACAAGCTCCTCAAACCCGTTGTTCTGGGTCCCACGATGTGGCCGAATAGAGGCAAAGCTAACCATTCTTTATGTGTCGTCCGATTGTCGCTAGCGGCGTTGATGAAGGATCAGATTGCTCGATGTTGCGGTCGATTTTTACACGAACTTGGCGGAAGCTCGCGCTGCAGTAAAATCACACAAAGTGCCGAACGCACTACTGGTGACAATTAGATCGGTGTTCCCTCGAAGTGTCCGCTCCGCGTAGCATGATGCCTGAGGTCAAGGCCAGTCATTCTTAGCACCAGCCGATGCACTGTCACCTCTGCGATAATAATGATGATCAGTTTCCGGAGTAGACGGGAAGCTTCTTACGGGCTTGGTAGGTGACGATGTGGCGCCATAGCTTTTGCTGCGCTCAGTTCACTGCATGTGATCCATTTCACCCTCGGCGGCTGAACTACTTAACAGGAATCAGCTAAAGCAGACGCTCAAAGAAGCTGCCCTTACACCCTTCCCTTCAGTGCGAGAAACGGACGGGATTGGCACAACATCGACGCCTAGACCTGGCGCCAACTTTCCCCGTGTATATCAAGATTTGCCTCAATGAGTAAAGCACTTTCGTCCATCCCTCCTGTTACAACTTCTGCCGCGACCACCTCTGTATTTCTGCTTCTGGCCAGAAACGGCCGCGCAGTAAGCGAGTAGCCGTCCTCGACACCTCGGAGGACTACTACGAGCTTAAGATCGCTGGCTAAGTAAAGAGGATCAATTCCGTCGGTAACGTGTTGCGACAGTTGCTCGCTCGCTATTCAAAAAGACAATGCCGTTATCCCCCGGTGCCTCGGGCCAATCGGGAGGCAGAACATCGCTGGGGTTAAGAGTGATCGTTGCCAAGTCATCGATGGATCCCGTGGACAACGTGTCCACGCGGACGACACCAGGCGGGATATATGGTGGCAGATCTCCGCTCGCACAGAGCCAGGCTACCGGAAAGTACTTCGCAATGGAGAAGACAAAAGGCGTCTCCTTCCATCGATTGTCAAAGATGCGGGACATCCAGCGACCCATGACTTGACGGTGATATGGATAGAGCCAGCAATAAAGACGTAACTCTGCCGGGAAAGCCTGACTAGGTGCAAGGAAATAGTCTGATTTAGCTGCGGGCAGAGGACCTTTGCGATGCAGGCCGACTCCATGAGCGAGCAAGTGGCCGACCACAGAGCGGAAGACGCGATTCGGAAGAAGYTCGAAATCTTGAGGAAGGTAGAGTCGGTTGCGGAAAGCGACATCAACGTCCCTGCAGAACTTAATCAGGTGAGGATCGTAAGCGGCGCCAAGCAAGTCCCCGTTGCACGCACGACAAATGGAGCGATACTTGACGCCGCTCTGAAAGAGACGACTACCCTTGCSAACCTTCTCAGCGCCGAGCGCAGCTACAAGGCTGGTTGCATAGGCTTGTCCGACCCTTGGCACACCCTTGGGTGGGATGTGGTCTTCCGTCAATTTCCCGATCTTCCCGCAGATGTTGCAGGGACCGATCTCAGGACCCCGTGTTTCCAGCCGCATGCTTTTAGGCTCCGCCCGATACCTAGACAGATGATGCCACTCGCCCTGGCATGTGTGGGATTTCAGTGACCCAGCGGGATAATCGAACACGACGAAGTCTGTCAGCTGCGGCTGCAACCGTCCTGACCCCTGCGACGGCCAGGCCGACAATTACGTCATGACTAGAGAGGACGCGGGAGAGCCGCGCTGGCGCACGAAAAGGCCGAAGCTCTTCTTCGACAGGCCTGGGCGCTAGATCAGACCTTCAACGGCGACGGCAGGTACGGCGTCACGG
>NZ_JBFULO010000396.1:0-3499 GCF_054049855.1 Stenotrophomonas sp. P5_B8
GTGGTTGGATGTTCGTGGAGCCGGCCAGCGGCCGGCACTACCGGGCGGGGTGGGTGTACGGAGAGCCGGCCAGCGGCCGGCACTACCGGGCGGGTGGGTGTACGGAGAGCCGGCCAGCGGCCGGCGCTACCGGGCGGGATGGGTGTACGGAGAGCCGGCCAGCGGCCGGCACTACCGGGTTACGGCAGCGGCGGCAGCAGCCCGGCGCCCAGCCGGTTCCAGGCATTGATCACGGCCACGCCCACGCTCAGGTCGCTGATGCCTTTTTCATCGAAGTGCGGCGCCAGCGCATCGAACGCAGCGTCCGAGGGCGCGCYGTCGGGCAGCCGCGTCAGCGCCTCGGCCCAGCCCAGCGCGGCGCGTTCGCGCGCATCGAAGAAACGGCTTTCGTGCCACGCCGGCAGCGTATCGAGCTTGCGCGGCTCGATCTCGCCCTTGCGCAATGCCGTGCCATGCATATCCATGCAGTAACCACAGCCGTTGATCTGCGAGACGCGTAGGAACACAAGCTCCATCAGCGTCGGATCGATCGAGCTGTCATGCACGGCCTTGCTGGTGGCCAGCAGGCCTTTGATGGCCTCGTTGGCCAGACGGAAATACGGAACGCGGGGCGAAGTGGACATCGGGCGACTCCATGACGGCCACATCGGCCGTCTTCATCAGGAGGACGCGCCCACATCGCCGGCTGTGACAAGCGCGGTCAGTTTTTCCGGATTGAGCACGCTCAGCACCTGCGCAATGCGCTCGCCATCGATGCTGACCAGGGTGATCGAGTGCAGCTGCGCACCCTGGAAACGCAGGATGGCCGGCTCGCCGTTGACGTAGCCGATCCGTGCCGGATGCGCGCCGTTGCGCCGGGCGATGGCCCAGTAGAGCTGCGCGATGCGCTCGGCGCCGAGCAGTGGTCGGATCGCCGCGGTGACCCGACCACCACCGTCGGACACCATCGCCGCATTGGCGTGCAGCAGCGACAGGATCGCGGCCTGGTCGCCACGCTGGGAGGCATCCATGAAGCGGGTCAGCAGATCGCGGTGCTGCGCGGGCGAGGCATCGAAGCGTGGCTTGCCGGCCTGCAGCCGCTGGCGCGCGCGATGCACCAGCTGGCGGCAATTGGCCGGGCTGTGGTCCAGCAGCGGGGCGATCTCGGGGTAGTCGTAGTCGAACACGTCCTTGAGCAGGAACGCGGCGCGCTCGTCCGGTTTCAGCTGCTCCAGCAGGGCAAGGAAGGCCACCGAGACCTCGTCGGCCCGCGCGTGCCGCTGCGCCGGGTCGTGCAGCGGATCGGGATCGAGCGCGATTTCCAGCGGTTCGGGGAGCCACGGCCCCACGTACTGAATCCGGGCATTGCGTACGGCGCGCAGCCGGTCCAGCCCCAGCCGCGTGGTGGCGGTGACCAGCCAGCCCTCCGGGTCGCGGACCGCGGCGGTGTCGGCGCCCTGCCAGCGCAGCCAGGCGTCCTGGACGATGTCCTCGGCGTCGCTGCGGCTGCCCAGCAGGCGGTAGGCCAGGGCGAACAGGCGGGGGCGGTGGGTCTGGAAGATATCGGTCGGGGTCATGCCGGGAGGACGCCGCAGGGCGGGCCGCTGTGACAGGGGGCTGGGCGACCACTGTGCACCAGATGCCGTGGCCGCGAGCGATTCTCAACGCGGCCGGGCCGTAGTTGTTAAAATCGGCGGTTCAACCCCCGCCAGCCTCCAGCAAGCGAGCAAGTCGTGACATCGATCAAGCAGGAAGACCTCATCCAGTCCATCGCCGACGCGCTGCAGTACATCTCGTACTACCACCCGGTCGATTACATCAAGAGCCTGGGCGCCGCCTACGAGCGCGAGGAATCGCCGGCCGCGAAGGAAGCGATGGCCCAGATCCTGATCAATTCCCGCATGTGCGCCGAAGGCCACCGGCCGATCTGCCAGGACACCGGCATCGTCACCGTGTTCCTGGAAATCGGCATGAACGTGCGTTGGGACGATGCCACGATGGGCGTGGAAGACATGGCCAACGAGGGCGTGCGCCGCGCCTACAACTACCCGGACAACAAGCTGCGCGCCTCGGTGCTGGCCGATCCGGCCGGCAAGCGCATCAACACCAAGGACAACACCCCGGGCGTGGTCAACGTCAAGGTCGTGCCGGGCGACACCGTGGAGGTGATCGTCGCCGCCAAGGGCGGTGGGTCGGAAGCCAAGAGCAAGTTCGCCATGCTCAATCCGTCCGACTCGATCGTGGACTGGGTGCTCAAGACCGTGCCGACCATGGGCGCCGGCTGGTGCCCGCCGGGCATGCTCGGCATCGGCATCGGCGGCACCGCTGAAAAGGCGATGCTGCTGGCCAAGGAATCGCTGATGGAGCCGATCGACATCAACGAGCTGAAGGCCCGAGGCGCGTCCAATCGTGCCGAAGAACTGCGCCTGGAGCTGTTCGACAAGGTCAACGCGCTGGGCATCGGTGCGCAGGGCCTGGGCGGCTTGACCACCGTGCTGGACATCAAGGTGAAGGACTTCCCGACCCACGCGGCCAACCTGCCGGTGGCGATGATCCCCAACTGCGCGGCCACCCGCCATGCGCACTTCACCCTGGACGGCAGYGGCCCGGTGATGCTCGATCCGCCGTCGCTGGAAGACTGGCCGCAGATCACCTACGACGCCTCCAAGGGCACCCGCGTCGATCTGGACACCATCACCCCGGAAGACGTCGCCAGCTGGAARCCCGGCCAGACCCTGCTGCTCAACGGCAAGMTGCTGACCGGCCGYGACGCMGCGCACAAGCGCATGGTGGACATGCTCAATAAGGGCGAGCCGCTGCCGGTCGACCTCAAGGGCCGTTTCATCTACTACGTCGGCCCGGTCGATCCGGTGCGCGATGAAGTAGTGGGTCCGGCCGGTCCGACCACCGCCACCCGCATGGACAAGTTCACCCGCCAGGTATTGGAGCAGACCGGCCTGCTGGGCATGGTCGGCAAGGCCGAGCGTGGCCCGGCGGCGATCGAGGCGATCCGGGACAACAAATCGGCCTACCTGATGGCGGTCGGTGGTTCGGCCTACCTGGTGTCCAAGGCGATCAAGGCCGCCAAGGTGGTCGGCTTTGCCGACCTGGGCATGGAAGCCATCTACGAGTTCACCGTGCAGGACATGCCGGTGACCGTGGCGGTGGATTCCACCGGCGAATCGGTGCACATCACCGGCCCGCGCGAATGGCAGGCCCGCATCGGCAAGATCCCGGTGGTGGTGGCCTGACCCGGTAGATATCGACCGCTGGTCGGTATCGCATCAAAAAAAGACGGCGCCGCAAGGCGCCGTTCTTCGTTACCGCCGTGCGTCCACCAGCATCCGCACCGCCAGCGCGCCCAGCACCGTGCCCATCAGCCCGCGCTGCACTGCCTGCCAGCGCGGACGACGCGCCAGGAACGCGGCGATGCTGCCGGCGGCCAGCACGATCAATGCATTGACGCTGACGCTGGTGGCGATCTGCACCAGCCCCAGCGCCACCGATTGCGCCATCACGC
>NZ_JBFULO010000397.1:0-3493 GCF_054049855.1 Stenotrophomonas sp. P5_B8
GGCCTGCGCATCGCTGCGCAGGCCTTGGTGTTCCACCACTGCGATGTTGCTGCGGTCAGGTGACCTTCTTGGCGATGGTCATGCCCAGCAGGAACAACACCACCGCGATGATGATGCCGGCCCAGAACAGGAATTTGGCGATGCCGATGGACGCACCGGCGAGGCCGCCGAAGCCCAGTGCACCGGCAATGAGGCCGATGATGGCGAAGATGATGGCCCACTTGATCATGTTGATCCTTACCCGCAACCGGGATGACTGACAGACCTTCAACATAGTCGCGCGGCTGTCCCGCGCTCGTGAACGGTTCGCGCGAACCGCGTGAAGTCAGGCGGCGGTGACTCCGTTGGCGGCGTCGATGATCGACCGCTCCATCGGCTGGTAGACCAGCCCGGCCGACTCGGCCACCTCGCCCATGCTCCGGAATCCGTTGCGTGCATAAAAACCCACCGACGGCACCGAGGCGCTCACCGTCAGCAGCCCGGCGTGCGCCTGTTCGACCAGTGCCGCCAACAACGCCTCACCGATGCCCTGTCGTTGGCAGCCGGGGTCGACGAACAGCATCGCCACATGGCGACGTTGCTTCAGCTCAGCCACGCCTTTGATCCGCCCCGCATCCTCGTAGACGAGCTGCAGGTTGTCCTGCGCCCTGCGCTGTGCGAAGCCATCGGGCGCTGCAATCAGGCGGAAGGTGTCTACGCCGAACGATGACAGCGACGGCGCCACCGCCGCCAGGAACGCGCGCATGCAGATCGCGCTGGCCGCCTTCTGGTCGCTCTCGAGCATTGTCCTGATCATCCTGTCTCCTGACGCATCTACGCACGGAGCATCACTCTAAGCCACGCGCGCACGACAGTCGCCAAACCCGGTGAAATCTGCTGAGATTGCCCGCCGCACCGCGCAGTCCCGCCCCATGTCGCTCTCTCCTGCCGAACCCGCATCGCATGTCGCGCGAGGTGTGCGCCACGCCGGTATCGATCTCGTCGTGCTGTTGGCCACGTCCATTGTCTTCGCGTGTGTGCTGACCGCCCAGCTCAAGACCGAGCGGCTCGGATGGATGTGGCCGTCGATTCCCTACGATTACGGACGCGGCGACGTGCTGGTACATGCGTTGCTGGCAAGCCTGGCGGTGATGCCCGGGTTGGTGCTGGTTGGCCGGCTGGCATGCGTGCGCCGGTCATTGCGCTGGCAGGACCTGACCTTCGTCCTGGCCACACTGGTGGTCATCCGGCTCGGCCCGCCGGCTGCGCAGGTATTCGGTAACACCTGGAGCCAGTGGGAAATCACCGCCGGCCTGTTCCTGCTGCAATGGCCGATTGTGATCCCGCTCACCCTGGCGGCGGTCGTGCTGCGGCGTCTGATACGGCGGGTGCTGGGCCCGGGCTGAGCGCACCGGTATCGGCTGCCAGGGGCAAAACGGCGTGCCGGGGCCTCCATCGTCCCGTCGATACGGGGCTGGGTGAGTTGGAGCTTCTTGCTGAAAATCAGTTACTTGGAGCACCTTTGAGGATGCGGGGTCAGCGTCCCTCACTTCGCTAAGTGCATTTAATTTGTGATCATTGCCACAAATTCACACCTCCGTCACAATCGAGGCGTCCACCCAATCTGCCCACGCCCATGCGCGCGATTATCACCAAGCAACATCCGGCTTTGCTGAAGTTCTACTTCGTTGCCTGTTACGCGGTTCTGATCGAAGAAGTGCTGCGCGCCATCGGCTAGGACGGCCAACGACGCGCCCACCCCTCCCAGGCCGGTTACGACTGGAACGCGTGTTCCGGCCCGGGGAATACACCCGACTCGACCTCCGCCGCGAAGTCGCGCGCGGCCTTCTGCAGCAGCCCGTGCATGTCCGCGTACTGCTTGACGAAGCGCGGTAGCTGCCCGGTACGCAGACCGGCCATGTCCTGCCAGACCAGCACCTGCGCGTCGCAGTCGCTCCCTGCGCCGATGCCCACCGTGGGCACGGCGACCGCTGCGGTGATCTGCGCGGCGACGTCGGCCGGCACCATCTCGATCAGCACCGCGAAGGCACCGGCCGCTTCGAGGGCGCGCGCCGCTTCCACCAACACCGGGCCACTGTCGCCACGGCCCTGCACGCRGAAGCCGCCCAGCTGATGCTCCGATTGCGGGGTGAAGCCGATGTGCGCCATCACCGGAATACCCGAGCTCACCAGCTTGCGCACCTGCGGCACCATTTCAATACCGCCTTCGAGCTTGACCGCGTGCRCGCCGCCTTCCTTCATGAAACGCACCGCGGTATGGAAGCACTGCTCCGGCGAGGCCTGGTAGGACCCGAACGGCAGATCGGCAATCACCAGCGGACGGCGCGTGCAACGGCTCACCGCGCGCACCAGCGGCATCAGCTCATCGACGGTGACCGGCAACAGACTGTCGTTGCCGAATACGTTGTTGGACGCCGAATCCCCGATCAGCAGCACCGGAATACCGGCATCCTCGAAGRTCGCGGCGGTGTACATGTCGTACGCGGTGAGCATCGCCCACTTTTCGCCACGCTCTTTCATCTGCTGCAGGTGCGGAATGCGCACACGCTTGGCCTGGGCCAGCGGACTCTGCGGGGTGGCGTACGGCGGGGGTTGTTCGTTCATGGCAATACCCTTGGATGTAGCGCCGACCGTGGATCGGCTGCGTTACGAAAAACGTCATGGCATCCGCAACGCCGCGCGACCGCGCGGCGGGTCCGGCATTCCGGTCGTCAGCGTTGGYTGGACAGCGTCTGTGCAACGTCCTTGATCAGCCCGGTAATCTCGTTGGCCAGGCGGCGGCTGTCGGCGATGGAGCCGAAGAAGCGGATCGTCCTCCCGTCGATTTCCACACCGGCAAGGCCGAGCGCGCCTTTCAGCGCATCCACATGCGCATGGAAAACCTCGAGCCACGCCGCAGACGGCGCGACATCGAGCATGGCCACGATGGCCTCGTCCTCGGTCTGATCAACGCGGGTGTGCAGGTCGGGCACGTCGAAGCCAAGCAGCCGCGGAGCGCCTGGATCGGGGGAGTGAGTGTTCATGGCCCATGGTATCGCCTATGCCGCGGCGGAAGCACTTGCGGGTGCCCCAAAAGAAAAAAGGCCTGCGCATCGCTGCACAAGCCTTTGATCGAATCACCAACATTGGTCGGGACGGCCGGATTTGAACCGACGACCCTCTGCCCCCCAGGCAGATGCGCTACCAGGCTGCGCTACGCCCCGATGATGCTGGCAATGTCCCCGCCTCTCAGCGGGCCGACGAGTATAACGGTTTTATCCGCGTATTTGTTCAGCGACGCAGCAATTGGAGCACTTCTTCCAACTCCATCCGCGTCTGCTTGATGATCTGGTTGCTCAGTGCCGATTCGTCGCGGGCACCGGCACCTTCCAGGCGCAGCCGCGCGCCGCCGATGGTGTAGCCCTGTTCGTAGAGCAGGCCACGGATCTGGCGCACCATCAGCACGTCATGGCGCTGGTAGTAACGTCGGTTGCCGCGGCGCTTGGCCGGCTCC
>NZ_JBFULO010000398.1:0-3491 GCF_054049855.1 Stenotrophomonas sp. P5_B8
CTCTGGGGCTCAGCGCTCCCACGCGGCGCGCAGTACATGACCGAGCGGCTGTGCGTCGACGGCAGCGGCTACACGCAACAGTGCCAACCGGGCCAGACCATCGTCGGCTGGTTGTACTACTTCAGCCTGGACGGTGCCCAGGATGGCGAATTCGGCTTCCAGAACACCTCGCTCAATGCCCCCTTCAACACCGCGTATACCGCAATCCATATCCGCTGACGAAAGCGCGGCGCCGTGGGGAAGGGGGCGCACGGTACGCGAGCGGCGGCCAGGGGCGGCCGCCGCATGTCGTCACTGCGCGAGGCAGGTGCTTACTGGATATCGCCGTACGAGCAGCCCACCGTCACCCAGCCGGGCGAATAGCTCAGGTCCACCAGCACGCGCACGTTGCGGTTGTCGCTGAGCACCTTGCGGTAATCCATGCCCTTCCAGCCGTACGTTTCTTCCATGGCGGCCTGGTCCGGGCGCGGCGACATGCCGCCGATGCGATCGACGATGGCCTTGCCACGGGTCAGTTCCTGGCCGGGTGCCACCTTGAAGGCCAGGTGYATTTCGGTGGTGCTGGACAGGTTGACCAGGTTGGAGGTCTCACCCCAGGCGGTGATCGGTGCATCGCTCTTCCACAGGCTCAGGGCCGCATCGCCGGACGCGTCTGATCCGGCATGGGCGAAGTCCTGCACTTCCTCGGCATTGATGCGGCCGGTGAACGCGGCAACCTCGGCGGCGGTGAGCTTGCATTCGAGCAGCCGCGACAGCGTGGATGCGGTGCTGTCCTGGGCCATTGCCGCGGCAGGAGCGAGCAGGCCGAGCAGGGCGCACAGGGTGGTGGACTTGATGGACATGGAGCCTCGATGGGTTGGGTATTCGTGCTGGGTGGGGCCGGGCGCACGTTCCGTGTGAGCACGTCGCCGCGGCGAACGAATTCTGCCCGATTCCTCATGGCGTTTGCATGCGTGCGCGCACGCCGGCTTGAAGATGTGAAGATGTAGCAAAGATCACATTTTCGATGTGTAGTATCATGCCGCGCTTGATCATTGCCTCGGGCCATTGCCCGTCTCTCGGTCATCCTTCCTGCAGTACCGTGGAATTCCACGCGGCCGTCCGGGATCGCCTGTTGCCACCCCTCTTCGCGCATCTTGCCGCGTTCTTCCGGAGGCGGTTTTTTCCTGTGCCGTGCGCGGGACCTCGGGCGTGGTGATGGCCATGCTTCCAGGAGAAAGCACCCATGCAGGACCGCCACGCCGCACATGCCCATTTCGGCTGGTTCAAACGCCGTCGCCAGGTACAGGTGGACGAAGTCACCGTGGTCGATTGACCGATGCTGAAAAAGGCCGTCGGTGCCGCCGCACTCGGCAACGCGATGGAGTGGTTCGACTTCGGGGTCTACGGCTATATTGCGGTCACCCTGGGGCAGGTGTTTTTTCCCTCCAGCAATCCCACCGCACAACTGATCGCCACCTTCGCCACGTTCACCGTCGCCTTTCTGGTGCGTCCGCTGGGCGGCTTGGTATTCGGTCCGTTGGGCGACAAGTACGGGCGGCAGAAAGTACTGGCGTTCACCATGATCCTGATGGCGCTGGGCACCTTCAGCATCGGCCTGATTCCGTCCTATGACCGCATCGGGTTGTGGGCGCCGGCGTTGCTGCTGCTGGCGCGGCTGGTGCAGGGTTTCTCCACCGTTGGCGAGTACGGCGGTGCGGCGACCTTCATCGCCGAATACGCCACCGACCGCAACCGCGGGCTGATGGGCAGCTGGCTGGAGTTCGGCACGCTCGGCGGCTGCATCGCCGGCGCGGGCACCGTGACGGCGCTGCACATGGCCTTGAGCAGCGCGCAGATGCTGGACTGGGGCTGGCGCATTCCGTTCCTCGTGGCCGGCCCGCTCGGCCTGCTGGGGTTGTACATGCGGATGAAGCTCGAAGAAACCCCGGCCTTCCGTGCCTATGCTGAAGATGCCGAGAAGCGTGACCACGAACGCCCCGGTCTGGGTGCGCTGTTCCGCGTGCATTGGCCGCAGCTGCTCAAGTGCGTGGGCCTGGTGCTGGTGTTCAACGTCACCGACTACATGCTGCTGACCTACATGCCCAGCTACCTGAGCGTCACGATGGGGTATGCCGAAAGCAAGGGCCTGCTGCTGATCATCATCGTGATGCTGGTGATGATGCCGCTCAACGTGGTCGGCGGGCTTTTCAGCGACAAGCTGGGCCGCCGTCCGATGATCATCGGCGCCTGTATCGCTCTGTTCGCGCTCGCCATCCCGTGCCTGAAGCTGATCGGCACCGGCAACGACTGGCTGATCTTCCTGGGGCTGATGCTGCTGGGGCTGGCGCTGGTGTGTTTCACCAGCTCGATGCCCTCCACGCTGCCGGCGCTGTTCTACACCCCGGTGCGTTACAGCGCGCTGTCCATCGCCTTCAACGTATCGGTGTCGTTGTTCGGCGGCACCACGCCGCTGGTCACCGCCTGGCTGGTGGAGCGCACCGGCGACCCGCTGGTACCGGCGTACTACCTGATGGGTGCGGCGGTGATCGGGGTGATCACCATGCTGTTCGTCAACGAGACCGCGCGCATGCCGCTGCGTGGCTCGCCACCTGCGGTGGCCAGCGAGGCCGAGGCGCGTGCGCTGCTGCGCAGCGATGCACCGATGACCGTGGACAGTGCCCAGCCGACGCTGCCCGAGGCAGTGGCGCCGGACGAGGCGCGGCCGGCGTAAACAGGGGCCGGGACGACAGGATGACGGCGGTCGCCTGCGCGCGCCCGCCGCTGCGGCATACTGGGCCCAGTTCATAAGGAGCTGGACCATGACACGGACGATGATGGGGCGGGTTCTGCTGCTGTTGGCGGTCTTTACCGCGATGGGGGCTGTGATGGCCGGTGATCGGCTGACGTTGGACGCGRCACGGCGTGCCGTCGCGGCGACACTCGATATGCTACCGCCCGACGACATCGTTTTCGATTATCGACCGGTCGACATTCGCGTGGCCGACATCGACGGCGCGGGCACGCGCGGCATCGTGTACACCTACACCGCCACTACCTCCGGCTCGACCGGCAATCGACCCAACGAACTGGTGGTGATGACCGCGCTGCGGCCGGGGGATCGGCGGGGACAGTCGGCGTATCCCGGCAACGTGTCGTCCGATGACGTGGCGTTCGCGATCCTCCGCGAGGTGGGGTACGCCAACGAGGTGTCGGTCCACATCCCGGGCGAACTCACGGGTCTTGAGGTGGTGGGTGGGGAAATCCAGGTGCGCTTCGAAAGTCGGCTTGAATCGCCCACCTGCCAACGCGCAGCCGTCACCGCCGGTGGTGAGGCGCGCGCCAACGACTGCCCGCCACCGGGGCCGCACCGCTGGCGCTATCGCTGGACGCCGGGGCATCTGACCCGCGTTGCAGGCGATTAGTCCGTCCGGCATGGCGCCACCCCAGGTGCGGACGAGGGTGACGATGCGGCAGGCCTTGCACCGGTCGCACTCGCACCGTCCTCACGA
>NZ_JBFULO010000399.1:0-3479 GCF_054049855.1 Stenotrophomonas sp. P5_B8
GCCTTCATGGGCGTCGGCCGGGACGTCGCCCGGGTTGCGGCCGCTGCGACGGATCTGCTCGACCTGCTGGGCCAGCATCGCACGGGCTTCGTTCTCGACCAGGCGCGGCGGCATTTCGACCGAGGCGTAGGCGGCGATCAGCTGCTCGCCCACTTCACGGCGCAGGCGGTTCATCAGCGCGCCCTTCAGTTCGCGCTCCAGGTTGGCGCGGATGTCCTTGCGGAACTGCTCCTCGTCGCCACCCTTCACGCCGAAGCTCTTGATGAACTCGGCATCCACGTCCGGCAGCACCGGCGCGGACACGTCCACCGCCTTGACGGTGACCTTGACCTGCTTGCCGGCCAGCGCCGGAACGCGCCAATCGGCCGGGAATTCGACGTCCAGGGTCTTTTCTTCGCCCTTGGCCAGGCCGATCAGGCCCTGTTCGATCTGCTCGAACATCATGCCCTGACCCACGATCACGCTGCCCTTTTCGCTGCCTTCGGCCGGCAGGCGCTCATCGCCGGCCTGGGAGAAGGTTTCCAGCGCAACCAGGTCGCCGTCCTGCGCCCCACGGGTGACCGGGCTCCAGCTGCGACGCTGTTCGCGCAGGTTGGTGATCATCTGGTCGATGTCGGCATCGTTGATGTCGGCGGTGTGGCGGACCACGGTCAGCTTGCTGACGTCGACATCGCCAAAGTCCGGAATCAGCTCGACGGTGGCCACGAAGGAGAACTCGCCTTCCTCGCCCTTGTCGATGCGCGGGGTGCCGGCAATGCGCAGCTCATGCTCGCGCAGGGCGGCATCGAAGGTCTCGCGCAGCAGGCCGTCGACGGCTTCGCTGCGGACCTGCTGGCCGAAACGCTGTTCGATCACCTTGGCCGGGATCTTGCCCGGACGGAAGCCCTTGATGCGCGCGGTGCGGGCGATTTCGCCCAGACGGCCACTGATGTGGGTCTGCAGGCGGTCTTCCGGCAGCGAGAAGGTCAGGCGGCGTTCCAGATTGCCAGTGGATTCGATCGAAGCTTGCATGTTGACTCCTGCCACCGGCGGCAACGCCCCCGGCACGATGTGATGGATGGAACGGGTTTTGAACGCGGGGTCGTTGACGCGCATGCCCGCCGCAGCCCTGTAGTTTCGCCGATATCGGCCAGCGCCGCCAGCGCAGGGCCGGAGCGGCCGTGAAGGCCTGCCCGGGCAGCATGCGGCCGTCTCCCCGGATCCGGGACGTGCCGACCATCAACCTGCCGGCCAGGGGCCGGGATGACTGGTGCGAAAGGGGGGACTCGAACCCCCACGCCTTGCGGCACTGGAACCTAAATCCAGGGCGTCTACCAATTCCGCCACTTTCGCGAGCGATACCGCTCAGCCGTCCATTGTTGCAGGGCTGGCGGGAAAGAAAAAGCCGCAAGGGCGCTATTGCGCCTGGATTGGCGCCGCGGCCTATGTGCCCTGGGCCGTCCCCGTCGGTGACGGGGCGGGCGTCGCATCCAGCAACCGTTGCGCCAGTGCCCGATAGATCGGCTGGCGGCACACCAGCGACGAGAGCGCACGCGCCAGCAGGACCGTGGCCAGGATGGGCAGCAGCATGTCGGTGTTGTCGGTCAGCTCCATGGAAATGACCGCCGAGGTCAGCGGCGCCTGGGTGATGCCGGTCAGGTAGGCGCACATGCCCAGCAGCACCACTGCCGAGGGGTCCACGCCGGGCAGCAGCGCGGCGAGGTTGTGGCCGATCCCCGCGCCGACCGCCAGCGCCGGCGAGAACAGGCCGCCCGGGATACCGGCGATATAGGACACCAGGTTGGCGGCGAACTTCATCAGCCCGAACTCGTGCCCCACCACGCCCTGCCCCTGCACAAGACCACGCGCCTGCTCGTAGCCGGTGCCAAAGGCGCCCGCGCCGAACACCAGCCCCAGCACCGCCAGCAGCAACCCGCAACCGGCGGCGAACAGCACCGGCCGCGACGCCCGCGCGCGTCCCAGCCAGCGGGGTCGCCCGTCCACGGCAGCCAATACCAGCCAGCTGAACACCCCGCCGGCCAGCCCGCCGACGACACCGCACAGCAGCACCGCCAGCCACCCCATGCCCAGCGGCAGCGTCACATCCACCCGGCCGAAATAGGTGTAATTGCCCAGCAGCCCCAGCGACACCACGCCACCGACGATCACCGCCGTCAACAGTGCGCCGGAGAAGCGATGCTCGAGCCGCCCGGACAGTTCTTCGATCGCAAACACCACGCCCGCCAGCGGCGTGTTGAACGCCGCCGCGATGCCAGCCGCGCCACCGGCCAGCAGGAAGTGGCCGGCGTGGCGCGGGTCGCGGAACCCGAGCGCGCGCCCGATCACGAACATGAGGCTTGCACCGACATGGACGGTCGGCCCTTCGCGCCCCACCGATGCACCGCCCAGCAGTGCCAGCACCGTCAACCCCAGCTTGCCTGCGGATACCGGCAGCGACAGGTTGCGCTGGCGGAACCCGGCGTCGGGCACGTCCAGTGCGGCGATCACCTGCGGGATGCCGCTGCCGCGGGTGGATTTGAGGGCGCCCTGGGTGACCCAGGCCAGCAGGCCGAATACGGCCGGGGTGAGCAGCAGGGGCCACAAGGGCGATGCGTCGTAGATGCGCCGGAACAGCGCGAAGGCCGCGTCGCTGGCCTTGGCGAACACGATGGCCGCCAGCGCGACGGCGACCGCACCGCCCCACAGGGCGAAGCGCTCGAACCATTGCTGCCGCGACCCAAGCAAGCGCGTGCGCGACGACGGTGACGGGGTATCCATGTCGATAGTGTTCCACCGGACCGATCCACGCGATGTGCAGTGACTGGCGGCAGCGGCGGCTGAATCAGTCGGTTGGCAAGGCCTGGGCGGGCTGGACGTCACCGTCGGCAAGGTCGGTACGCAGCACGGTCTGCGCGTAAGGATGGACGGGCACGTCTGCGAGCGGGATGGCAGGCACGAACGTGCCCGGCGCCATGTCATGGCGAACCACCGTGGTGGCGTTCTGCGCCTGCACCGACGGCAGTGCGGCCTGCGGCGGTGCGTCTGCTGCCAGCACGGTACCGACAGAGGCGGCCAGCAGGAGTCCGGCAAAGGTGGGAAGCGTCATCGTTGCTGCCCTCGAACAGGCGCCGTTGGCGCGGTACGTCGAGTGAAACGCGGTTGCCAGGCACAGACCGTGCGCGGCGTTGCAGGTTGGGAAAACGCCGTGACGTGTTCGGCGCGACGGGCGGCGCGAGGTCATGGCAGCGACGTGCGCGATGGAGATCCTCGCGCGTTGGACCGTTGCCGAGCGCGGCTCGGCACTACCGGGTTGCGTCCCACGCGAACGCCGGTGACCCGTCCTGCCATAGGTTGACACCTGTGGCGGATGATTCAGCCGCCGTCAGGCGGCCAAGGACGCCCGATGGACTGCATCGGGCGTCTGCATTTTAAGGGACAGGTGCGGTCGCTCGGCGTTATAGATCGCCACCGACTCGGCCACCATCTGCCGTGCCTGCGCC
>NZ_JBFULO010000400.1:0-3447 GCF_054049855.1 Stenotrophomonas sp. P5_B8
ACGCTGACACCTCCCGCTGCGCCTCTTTCGGAATGGACTGCATCACCGCGTGCAGCGTGGTGGCGCCTTCCTTCGTGTTGCCAAATGCTGACTTGTAGACCGCTTCTGGACCGCCGCTCTTGTCCACCACGTGGGCAATGGAGTCGATGCGGTTGCTTCGGGCAGCGTAGTACGCGTTTGCGCGCTTCCAGGCCTGCTGAGCTTCTGGGGTGGTCGCGGCCGCCTCCATATCGCGTGTCAGCGCACCGTAGAGCGCCTTCCACTTGTCCCGAGGCACGTTGTCCGCCAGGGAGTAGTTGTCCAGCTCCTTGCCCACGACCGTCCGCAGCTTGGTCAGCGCTTGATACGGGATCTGGTTATCAGCCATCCCCGCGATTGCAGTCTTAACCTGCTCGTCAATCTGCTGAGGACTTGGGACCGGTAGTGAGGCTCGCATCCCCAGTGTCTGGAGGCGCGTGTTCTCCGCCCTGGCCTGCTGTGCTTGGGCATTCAACTGCTGCCTAAGCGCATCGGCCTGCTGCCGCACGTCCGGCCGCTGCAAAGCCGCCTCTGCACCGCCTATATCTTTTCCGAGCGCCGACTCGATGCCTTGAATCCTGGCGTTCTGGAAGAGCTTTGCAACATTGGGCGCTCCCTCAATGGAGGAATTCAGTTCCGACAACGCCCGCTGGGTGTTCTCGACCGGCACCCGAGCGCCCGGCGCAATTTGCGCAGAAACACGGTCATACAGCTCCTCCGCCTTCTTTGCGGTCCTGGGAACGAACGCCACGGGCGAGGGGCCCTCGACTCCCGCCAAGATGGCCCGCCCCGCTTGCTCGGGGCCCATGGGCCGCCCGCGTGGGGACAACTCCTCAGCGTACCGAGCGACAGACTGCCCAGTCGCGCTAGCCTGCTTTGCGCCCAGCCGCGCAATCGGGCCAGCACCACCGGGCACGTTCCCTAGCATCGTTTCCAACGCCTGGGGGAAGCGTCCACCGGTAGCCTGCCCCACGCTTGGGGTTGTCCCAACGGAGGCGAAGTCCCGCATGGTCTGTTGCATGTCCGAAGAAGTAACCGGGGCGCCCATCCCGTTGTTTCCCCGCAGTGTGCTGCGGGTGGCCTGGGCAGCAGTCGCTGGGACGATGCCCCCACGCATCCCGGGGATTACCCCGGCTACCGTGCCTGGCGCGAAGCCACCGATGAGCCCAGCCGCAACCTGTGCGCCAGTGCCACCACCCGCTTCCCGTACCGACGAGCTGCCTCCGGTACCGGCGATGGTGGATGCGGTCTGGAGCGCGGGGTTGGCCGAGAAGAAGTTACCGGCCGTCTGCATCACGCCCCTACCGCTGTTCATAAGGCCACCTAAGCCGAGGGTAAGAGCGGTGCCCGTGATCCCCTCACCGATGTCCGATACCACTCTTTGCGCCGCATTCTGCGGCCGTTGCATCCCCATTTCATCGGCGATGTTCGCGCCCACCTGCCGATAGGGCGCGGTCGGCACAAAACCATCACGTCCGGCAGCAAGGTCCGCAGCGGATGGCTGGTGAAACTGCTTGCGAATCGGATCAATGACATAGTGGTTGAATGCATCTCCACCCACCGCACCCAAGATGCTGCCAGCCCCCTGGAGGACCTGACGCCCGCCGTACTGCCCCACAAATCGGCCCAGGGCATTTCCCGGAAGTTCTGCAGTAGTGTCCACGGAGGAAGTGACGTCGCCGAAATCCGGACGCTCAGCGAAAACGGGCGCCAGGGTCGGAATTTCCTGCGATGCGTCGAACTGATCAAACGGGTTGGAAGGGGAGCCCTCCTTTGCTCCCGCCGCCACCATCACCCCGAACGAATTCGGCTGCRACGCCGGGACGGCTACCGAGCCTGGTACTTKGTCGAACTGATCGAATGGGTTGGTCGCCATCGCCTTACCTCAGATAGTCGTCGGCGCTGACGCCGTATTTCTGCTCGAACGCCGACCGCATGGCCGGATTCTTCCGCAGGTACTCAACCGCAGCGGGCGGGACCTTTCCTTGCGACTTAGGCCCGCCAGAAGGCTTCGGATGGTTGCCGATGATTCGGCTGGGCGAGTAGTTGTACTCATTCGCCAAGGACGAGTATTGCTCTCGGTAGCTGTCGATCTGCTGCTGTGCCTGATCCTTGATGCCCCTCGCCGAAGCCACAAAGCCCTTCCGCTGCTCAGGGTTGAGACGCTCGCCATTGGCTGCCCGGTTGTAAGCATTCCTAATCTGATCGGGCACGCCAGCCGCGTTCTGGGCCGTAGCGAACTCACCTTCCCGAACGACTGAAGTGGGGTCCAGCATTCGCATGTACGAGAAGATCAACGCCAAATCGTTCTGTGCGGACGGGCTCTGGGCCGCCTGCTCGATCTGCGCGTAGGAGTTAACGACCGTCTGTGGCGTCTTGATCTGAGCGATGTATTCCTTACGCAGTGCTTGCTCCGCCTGAGCCATGTCACCGGGTGCCGGGTTGTTCTTTCGATCAGCAGGACCGCCCGGAATCGGCATGAGGCTCGCCCCATCGGGGGCATACCGATAACCAGAGGGCGCCTGTCGCTCCGCTTGGCCGGGAAACTTTGCGGGACGAAATCCGATCTGGGGCGCTGCAGCCACTTGTCCGCCCGCACGCTGGAGGACCTTGGGAACGTACGCCCGCGTCTCAGCCGGTGCGCTAGCCAGCACTGCATCCACGTTGCCGCCGTGGCCCTCCATAGCGCGATCCACGTTGCCCRGACCCCAGTTGTAGGCGGCCAGTGCAAGGCGGGGATCGCCGTACTGAGTAAGCATCGCCTGCAGGTAGTCCTTCCCAACGCGCTCCATCTCAGCCGGGGAACGGTCACGGGCCGGAGTGACGCCATAGCCTGGATCGGTCAGGGTGCCGGGCATGGTCTGCATGGTGCCCATTGCCCCCTTGGGTGAGACTGCAGCCGGATTGCCACCGGATTCGACCTGCATAACTGACTGTTCCAGACCCGGAAGCACGTCGCCCCCCAGCAACCCGCCCGTGGGTGATGCGGCCCTGCTCGGAGCCAGCAAGCCAGAGTCCGGCATCTTCGGGCGGTCAGCCGCTTGGCCCAGGAGGCCCTGGCTGATGACATTCCCCTGCAGATCGCGGTATTCCTGGGTCTCGGTATTACGCAGGACATCCAGTAGGCCGTTTTCGCCGGTCTTGGGGTCGCGGTAACCGATCTGGCCCGGCTCCCATTTCGCCCTGGGGCTGGCCTTCTGGCGGAACTCTTGGGCGCCTACCGGGTCGACATTCGCCCACTGACTCCATGAGTCCTCATTGAGCGATCCATCAGAATTCAACACGCCTCTCTGAGCCCGCTCAATGGCGGCGTTGCGCTCCATCCCTTGGCGAGTGCGCGCCAGGATGTCGTTCTTGTAGCGGGTGTTCTCGGTATCGGCGACGCCTTGGTTAACGGCGAGCAGGCCCGAGGAAAGCCCGTCTGCCAAC
>NZ_JBFULO010000401.1:0-3444 GCF_054049855.1 Stenotrophomonas sp. P5_B8
GCAACCGCATTACAATGGACCGCATGAGCGAATTCACCGTCCTGATTGCCGACGACCACCCGTTGCTGCGCGCGGCGGTGGTGCACTCGCTGCGCCAGTCGCTCCCGCAGGCGCAGGTGCTCGAAGTGGCCAGCGCCTCCGCACTGGAAGCCGCGCTGGACCAGCACCCGGAGATCGAGCTGGTGCTGCTGGACCTGACCATGCCCGGTGCCCGCGGGTTCTCCTCGCTGCTGCACGTACGCGGCGCGCACCCGGACATCCCGGTGGTCATCGTCTCCTCCAACGACCATCCGCGCGTCATCCGCCGCGCGCAGCAGTTCGGCGCAGCCGGCTTCATCCCCAAATCCGCCCCCGCCGAGACTATCGGCCAGGCGGTGGCGGCGGTGCTCGATGGCGGGGTGTGGTTCCCGGCCATGGCGCCAGAGCGCTCCGAGTCCGACGCGCTGCTCGCCGCACGCCTCGCCCAGCTCACCCCGCAGCAGTTCCGCGTGCTGCTGTGCCTGGCCGACGGCCTGCTCAACAAGCAAATCGCCTACGAGCTGGGCCTGGCTGAGAACACGGTGAAGGTGCATGTCACCGCGATCCTGAAAAAGCTGGAATGCCACAGCCGCACGCAGGCTGCGGTACTGGTGAAGGCGCTGGAGCCGGAAGGCGATGCCGGCGCGGGGCTGGACGGCTGAGGCCGCGGGGCGGGGACACATCGTCACCTCCGGAGGGTGTCAGCCGAGCATGGCTCGGCTCTACCAGAGCGTGGCACCCTGGCCCCCCAACCCMCCCGGTAGAGCCGAGCCATGCTCGGCTGCTCCCCAACCCACCCGGTAGAGCCGAGCCACGCTCGGCTGACACCCCAATCTACCCGGCAGAGCCGAGCCACGCTCGGCTGCTCCCAATCCACCCGGTAGAGCCGAGCCATGCTCGGCTGCTTCCGAATCACCGATCATCCCCGATGCCGTACCAGCAACTGCGTCATCAACGCGCGCAGCGCCGGCGGCCGCACCGRCTTGGACAGGAACCCCCACCCGTTCTCTGCAGCCTGCGCCTTCAACACATCATCGCGCTCGGCGGTCACCAGGATCACCGGTGGCCGCGCCTGCCACAGTCCACACAACTGCTCATACAGATCCGGGCCGTGCCACTGGCCCATGCGCACATCCAGCAGCAGCAACTGCGGCACGTTGAGCGCGGAGGCGATTTCCAGCACGGCCTGCGGCCCATCGGCCAGCTCCACCGCGCAGYCCCAGCGCTCCAGCAGCGCGCGGGTGGCGGCGCACACACGCGGGTCGTCATCGATGCTCCAGACCCGGCAATGCCGCAGCGGGCTGTCATCGCCGGCGTCAGCCGCTACGGCCGGCACCGGCGTCGGCGCCGGAATGGCCGCCGCGTCGCCGAGCGGCACGCTCACCGTGAACACGCTGCCGCGTCCCAGCGTGGAGCGCAGATGGATGCCATGCCCCAGCAGGCGGCCGATGCGTTCGACGATGGCCAATCCCAGCCCGGCGCCGCGTTCCTGTTCGACGCCATCATCCAGCCGGCGGAACTCCTCGAAGATCTCGCCCTGCAGGCTCTCCGGAATGCCCGGGCCCTGGTCGTGCACCTCGATGCGCAACTGGTCGCCCACGCGGCGGCAGCCCAGCAACACGCGCCCGCGCGGGGTATAACGCAGCGCATTGGACAGGAAGTTCTGCAGGATCCGGCGCAGCAATGCCTCATCGCTGACCACCACCGCCCGCGTATCCACCCAACGCAGCTGCAGCCCGCGACTGTCGGCGGCGATGCCGAACTCACGTGCCAGTGTCTCCAGCAGCGGCGATAGCGCGAACGCGCGCACGTGGGTCTGCAGCGCGCCCGATTCCAGCCGCGATATATCCAGCAGGCTGGTCAGGATCGCATCCTGCGCGGCCAGCGCCGCATCCACGTGCTCGCTCAATGCGCGCGCATCACCGTGCAGCTTGCCGCGCAGCACCGAAACGAACATGCGCGCGGCGTTCAACGGTTGCAGCAGGTCGTGCACGGCCGAGGCGACGAAACGCGATTTGTAGCGGTTGGCCCGCTCGGCCTCGCGGCGCGCCTCGTCCAGGTCACGGGTGCGCTCGGCCACGCGGTGCTCCAGCGCATCGGCCAGCGAGCGCAGTTCACGCGCGGTGTTCTTGTAGGCGGTGATGTCGGCATAGCTGGTGACAAAGCCGCCATCGGGCAGCGGATTGCCGCGGATCTCCAGCACGGTGCCGTCGTCTTTCTCGCTCTCGCGCATGTGCGGCCGGCCGCTGCGCAGGTGGTTCAAGCGGCGCTCGATCGCCTCATCGATTGGGCCGGGACCGAGCAGGCCACGGCGCGCGTTGTAGCGAAAGATCTCCTCGATCGGGCGGCCGACCCGGATCAGCCCGGGCGGAAATTTGAACAGCTCCAGGTAGCGCGCATTCCATGCCACCAGGTTCTGTTCGTTGTCGATCACCACCACGCCCTGCGGCAGGTGCGCCAGGCTGCGGCTGAGCCCGCTGTCGGCCTGCTGGGCGGCCTGCAGCACGCCATCCTGCGCGGTACGCAGCTCCTCGGCATGCTGGGCCAGCACGCTTTCCAGCTCGCGTCGGCTGCGCTGCCGATGCGCATCCAGCCGCCGCCGCTGCTGTACGAACAGCACCAGGAAGCCCAACGCCAACCACGCCGCGCCGCCGCCGATGGCCGCGCTGCGCCCGGCGCTGGTGGCCGCGCCGGCATCGTGCAGCAGGTGCAGGTTCCAGTGTTCCTCGGGCAGGGCCAGGCTTTGCCAGAGCATCCGTCCGGGCAGCGCCGGATCGAGCAGGCGCACCATGCGCCCGCCGTTCTCAAGCACATCTTCGGTGCGGACCCGCAGCGGTTGCAGCGAGCGGTCGGCGTACTGCCGCGCTTCCAGCATCTCGCGGCGCTCGCCCGGCCCCAGCGGGCGCAGCAGGCGGTAGCGCCAAACATCGCGGTTGGCCAGGAACACCACGTCATGCTCATCGCTGGCCAGCACCACGTCCGGGCTGGGCAACCATTCCTGTTCCAATGCCGACAGTTCGATCTTGATCACCACCACGCCGACCCGCACGCCGTCTTCCTCGATCGCCTGGGACAGGAAATACCCGGGCACGCCGGTGGTCATGCCGATGCCGTAGAAACGACCCCGGCCGGTGGCCAGCGCCTGGCGGTAATAGGGGCGGTAGCTGTAATCCTCGCCGACGTTGCTGCTGGGCTGGTCCCAGTTGCTGGCGGCCACGGCCACGCCGTCGTGGCCGACCAGGGTCAGGGTGGAGGCGCGGGTCACCTGGTTGGCGCGCTGCAGTTTCAGGTTCAGGCGCTGCCGCGCGGCGGCATCGGGCACCTTGAGCAGGGCGCGGCGCAGGTCCGGGTCCAGTGCCAGCACCTGCGGCAGGGTCCCGAAGCGGTCGATACGCTGCTGCAGTCCCTGGCCGTACAGTTCCAGCT
>NZ_JBFULO010000402.1:0-3432 GCF_054049855.1 Stenotrophomonas sp. P5_B8
ACCCGACCATGATGATCTCCGCCCCCACCGGGAACGTCTGCAGCCACGCCGCATCGTCGTGGCCGACGCTGACTTCAACGAACTCCCGCCGATCCATGATGCCGCTCTGCTGGTACTTCGGCGCGCAGTTCAGGAAGGTGGCCCCTTGGGCGGCATCGCCCTGGGCCGCCCGATGCGAGCGGACCGTGCCAACCAGTGCCAGCGGCACGTCGTTGGACGCCGCGTCCAGGCGGTGCCAGGCCGCGTCGTAGCGCTCCTGGTCGTAGAAAAAGTTCTCCCAGGCCACTTTCTTCTTGCCCAGCCGCAGCACGACCTGCGAGGCGATCAGGTCGTCGCTCCCGCACATCGCGCGCACGGCGAGCAGATCGGCGAGGGTATGCAGGTGGCCATCCAGTCGCGCATCGGTGGCACCGCGTTTCAATCCCTGGTGCAGGCCCAGCAGGCGCAGCTCGTGCTTGCCATCGTCCTGCGGCTGTACGAAATCCGGATCGGACACGCTCGCCAGCAGCGCCGCCAGCCGACCGGGGGCGTTGTAGCGGCAGCCCGGCACGTGTTCGGCGCCCTTGTCCAGGGTGATGTAGGCCGGCATCTCGACCACGGCGTGGCGGTCCGTACCGCGTTGCGTGTGCGCAGGGACAAACCGGACCGGCACCCCGCAGCCTTGGCCATCGCACAATAGCGTCGGCAGGGTCTGACCGGTCTCGTGCCGCTTCTGCAGCGCGTCCAGCCCATGTACCGCGCCCTGGCTGCCGACCGCACTGCGCATTTTGATTCCGCCACYCATCTGTAACCACTGCACCACCGGAGGAGCTACATGGTAGTCCTCCGCCACCGAACCTGAGCGGTATGGCGCATGCGTTCGGGCTCAGCGCGCCGTCGCGTGGCCGGGGCGCAACGTGGTCGCTTGCCGTGGCTTGTACTGGCAGCGCGGATAGCCCGAACACGATTGGAACGTCCCGTAGGCCCCACTGCGCTGCACGATCACTCCGCCGTCGCAGGCCGGGCAGGGCTGTTCCTGGATCGGCTGTCCGGCGAGCGAGGTCACCGTCACCGCGCCGTCCTCGATCAATTCGCCAAGGAACGACGAGCGTTTTCCGCGCACGGTGAACATCGCCACCGTACGTCGCGCCCGGGTCAGTGCCAYATAGAACAGCCGGCGTTCTTCGCCCAGCGGCCAGGTGTCGGCCTGCGGCATGGCCAGGGTCAGCACCGGATCATCGGCGCGGGTACTGGGGAAGCTGCGCTCCAGCATTGCCGGCAGGATCACGATATCGGCCTCGGCGCCCTTGGCACGATGTGCGGTCAGGAAGCGAACGTCCATGTGCTGCCCGAAGCGCGCCTGCCAATCCGGCGGCACGAACGCGCGATCGGCGTTGTAACGGCCCAGCACGAACACCGACAACCTGCCGTTCCGGCCCGGCGCGCGCTCGCCGCTGAGCAGCTGGCGCTGCAGCTGCTGCAGATACTGGCCGACCGCATCCTGGAGCTGGTCGCGGTGGGTGACCTGGAATGCCTGCAGCACCGGACCCTGCGCGGGGGTGTGCGAACGCACCTGCTTGCGGATCTGCGCCGGATTCCTGGAGATGAACCGGCTGGAGACATCGCACAGCGCCTGCGGGCAGCGGAAGGTCTGTTGCAGCTGCAGCACCTGGCCCTGCCCGAACCACGCCACGAAGCCGGTCATCATCGACACGTCCGCGCCGGCGAAGCGGTTGATCGACTGCCAGTCATCGCCCACCGCGAACAGGTGCCGCCCCGGTGCCTGCACCAGCGCCCGGCACAGCCGCGCCCGTGCGCGCGAGGCGTCCTGGAACTCATCGGCCATCACCAGTTCGTACGGGGGCTGGTAATGCCCCTGTTCCACGTACGCCGCAGCTTGGTTGAGCATGTCCTCGAAATCGATCGCGTGCTCGGCGGCCAGCGCAGCGTCCCAGGCCTGCAGGATCGGCGTGGCCAGCTGCAGGAACAGGCGGTGCCGGTGCTTGAACTGGTCTTCGGGCATCGCGCGCAGGCGCTGCGCCATGTCGGCCATCGACAGCCCGTTGCTCTTGGCGTGGCTGATGAAGGTGCGCACCAGCGCGATCAGTTCCGCATCGGGCATCGGCCTGGCGCCACCGTCGGGCAGCTCCCGGTCCGGATTGGGATCCAGCACGATGCCCCGCTGCGACAACGCATCGGCCAGGTCGGTGAACAACGCACCGCTGCGCAGTTGCTGCGGGGTGGTCTGGAGCTGATCGGCATGGGACCGTTGGACAGCCGCACCGGCGTGGCGATCGGCATCCAGCGCCAGATGTGCATGCGACACGCCGATGGTGGGGTACTGGAACGCCGGCGGATGGGCGCGGTACGCATCGGCGACCGGGTCGAACGCGCCCTGGCGCTCGTACCGATACGGCACGCCGTTGTAGAACAGCCAGTCGGCGATCACGCATTCCTCGATGCCGCGTACGCGCTCACCGTTGAGCGTCTGCAGGAACGGCGTGCCGTCGGCTTCCCAGCCATCGGCGGGCGAGAGCTCGCCCTGCGCGGGCAGATCACGCCCGAACACCAGCCGGAACATGTCCCATTGCGTGCGGAACGGCAGCGACCGGTCTTTCAGTACGTCCACCAGGTCGGCCAGTTTATGGAAACCCTGGGTCGCATCCACCGCCCATGCCGGCACCTCGGGCATGCGCCCGCTGGCCTTGCCGATGATCTGCCGGCCCAGCGCATGGAAGGTCCGGGCCTCCACGCGGACCCCGTCCATCCCCAGGCGTTGCAGGGCTGCGTCGCTACGCTGCTGCAATTCGGTGGCCGCTTCCTGGTTGAAGGCGAGCATCACGATCCGTTCCGGCGCGACCAGCCCACGGTCGATCGCGTAGGCGGCCTTGGCCACCATCGTGGCGGTCTTGCCCGAACCGGCTGCGGCCACCACCTGCACGCGGTTGTCGAAACACACCACCGCACGGCGCTGCTCATCGGTGAGCGGCTGCCGCTCCACGCGGTCGAGCAGGTCGCCGCTGTAGTCCAGCTCGCGTTGCAGGTGGGCTTCGTTGCGCGCTGCCCAGAGCGCCGGCCAGTCGGCGCCGTAGCGGAGCAGCTCCGCTTCGATCCGTGACGGCTCGCCCTGCAGCTGCGCGCGCAACTGCGGATCGTCGAACACCGCCCACAGCGCGTCGTCGTCCAGCGGCAGGTCAGGCTGCTGCCGCAGCAACGCCTGTTGCTGCTCATGGGTGAACCAGCGACCCTGCGCATCGGCCTGGTCGAGCGCCGCGTCGGCCTGCGYCAGCCACGCACGGATCGCCAGCAGCGACGCATCGGCGTCCAGCAGTTGCTCATTCTGCGCGCGCGCCTGCTCAAGGGCGGCAAGCGCGGCGCGCAACGAACGCGCCTGCGCATTGGGCAGGCCATCCAGCGGCAGCGCATCGGGCTGCCCCGGGAACAGGATCACGC
>NZ_JBFULO010000403.1:0-3430 GCF_054049855.1 Stenotrophomonas sp. P5_B8
CGACAGGGCCAGCAGGATGAAAGTGCGCTGACGCGGGGTCAGGCGCGCGGCCAAGGGAACGGGGGAGGGGCTCATACGGGCGGAATGTGGGACAGGTTCGGTCGGCTATTGTACTGCTGCGCCGCAGCATGAGCGCTGTGCACCATGGAATGCTGTGGTCCGCCCGCCCTGAAGCGGCCCCCAGCGCGAGGAGCGCGCGGGCGCAGCGCTGCGTCCACCGGCTGCCGCCGCGGCCGAGGGGCTCAGGGATAGCGCCGGGCCAGCGGGATCGGCGTGGCCTCGGGCGCCTCCGGAATCTGGGCGCGTGGCCCGTAGGCAAGCAGTTCGTTGGTCCTTTTCTGCTCGGCCAGGATCTCCCGCAACAGCCCCTTGATCCCGAACACCGCGAACGGCACCAGCAGCCAGATGACCGCCATCACTCCCATCAACAGTCCCCACAACAGGCTCGCGGTCTGCATACGTGCTCCTTCCCTGACGTCGATGCGGAGCAACCCTCCGCGCAACCTGCAAGCCTAGCCGGTGGAGATGGCAGTTTGCAGCACCACAGGGTGTCGCCCGGCCAGAGTTGCACTTGACGTGACACCGCCGCTAGGCTGGGTCCGGTCGCGCCGTGTCTCCGGTGCGGCCAGGCACGCTCCTTCCAGCTGGGGTCCTTGCATGCGTTCGTTGCCCCAGGCAGGTCCTTTCCGGCGGTCGCTGCTGATCGCCCTGGTCGTTTTTCTTGCCGCAGGATGCCAATCCACCATGAGTTCCCCGGCCCAGGCCGCGACATCGCCCCCGGCGGCAGGCAACAGCGTCCCGCTGCGCTTTGTCCAGCACAACGTCGACGCGCACTGCTATGACACGCTCACCTGCAGTGTGGTCTACGCAGGCGATGAGCTCACTCGCAGCCACCTCGACACCCCCTCGCCAGCGGCCACCGATGGCCACCGCGACCGCTGGGGGTTTGCCAGCCACATCGGCGTGCGCAACTTCCCGCCGCCGGCGCAGCTGCGCTGGACGTCCAAAGATGGCAGCCAGCATCAGGCAGAGGTGGACATCGGCGCGATCTTCGCCGACCAGAAGGTGCTGCACCGCGTGCCGGGGGAGGAGATCCCTGACGGTGCCTTCGTCGGCCCGGCCGGCGAGCCCAGCATCTTCATTGAAGTGGACGACCGCACCGTGCGGGTGTTCATGAAAATGTTCATTCCCACCCGCAGCTTGCAGGTGGCGGGCAACCCGGACAGTGACTTCCGCGCCGATCTGATCGAAGCGTGGCACCGGACCTACTAAAGCACGGGGCAGGGATATGCCAGACGACAAACATGGAATCGGCCGCGACGGCCTGCGCGAGGATGGGGTATCGCATTACCCGGCCGACGCCGCCCGGCTGCAGAGCTACACCGACGCCCGCCGGGCATTGGGCACCCTGCAGGTGCCTGTCCTGCTGCACGTCGGTGATCCCCATGAACGCCTGTATGTCGCCGCCTTCGACGGCACCGGCAGCGACGCCGACAAGGATCCCGGGCATGCCACCAACGTGGCCCGTATCCGCGACCAGGTCCAGGCGCTCAACGAATCGGGGCAGACCCAGGTGCGCGCCGGCTACGTCGCCGGCCCCGGCACCCAGGACAACCTGATCGACCGTGCCTGGGATGGCGCCCGCGGCCACACCTACGACGAGCGCCTGGAGCAGATGTACCGGCAGTTCATCGAGCAGGCCAAGCAGTGGCGTGCTGACGACCCGCAGGTGCAGATCCGCGTCGCCGACATCGGCTTCAGCCGCGGTGCCGAGCAGGCGGCCGGCTTCGCCCGGCTGGTGCACGAGCGTGGCATCCAGGACCCCTCCGGCGCGCGCTACACCCGCGATTCGCACGGCCAGATCACCGACGTGCAGTACACCCGGCCGCCGCTGGTGGCACCCGGGCAGGTCGCCCAGGCGGTGGGCCTGTTCGACCCGGTGGGGACCGGCGAGCCGGCGCGCGACCACGACCGGCGCCTGCCCCCGTCGGTGCTGTCCGGCCTGCAGATCATTGCCGACGACGAACGCCGCAGCCTGTTCCGCTCCACCCACATCATCGACCCCGGCCTGTCCGCCGACGGTCGCTTCCTGGGCGTCAGCGTCGCCGGCGCACACGTGGACATCGGCGGCGGCTACCACCGCGACGGCCTCGGGGTCCGTAGTGGCAACCTGATGGTCGACTATCTCAACGGCCTCAGTGACACGCCCCTGCTGCAACGTAAGGCGGAACCGGATGACCCACGTCTCACTGTGGTGCACCGTTCGGAGGAGGGGTCACTGCTTTATCGGCTCGGGTCCAAGGTCGACCGCAGCACGCCGGATGGCTACATCGAACGGCTGGTGCCCAAGGGGCAGGTCGACAAGGTCGAAGACCCCTACAACGCCGAAGCGGTCGATCCGCACCTGCGTGCACGCTTCCCATCGCGGGCCGTACCGATTGCGGCCGGGCAGGACCAGCCGGTTGCGGCGGTGCCGCCGGGTCCGGGACATCCGGATCGTGCGCTGTACGCTGCCATTCGCGACAGGCTGCCGTCCTCGGTGTCCGACGAACAAGTCATGCATGCCACGGTCCTGGCCAAGGAGAGCGGCGTCACCGCCATCGACCGCCTCCAGGCCCAGATCCATGACGGCCACGCATTCGTCTCACAGACCTTTCCGCCGGGCTACCGGATCAGCATGGATCTGTCAGAAGCCGTGCCAGACCTGGCGACATCACTGCAGCGATCCCACGCATTGGATGCTGCCTTGCTCCCCCCATCCGACGCGCAGCCCCACCGCGAGTTCTCCCGATGAGCGGCGCCGACGGAGTTCACAGATTGGGGCAGCCCCTGCCAATCTTCACATGGCCTTCATCAGATTTTTCTGATTGGCATCACGTGCTGCTTCGCTTAGCATGCGCGCCAAGGTCCTTGGCCGGGGAGCATCGCTGATGGTCGAGTATCCGCATCCACTGCAGTCCAGAGGGCGCTATCAACTGGTGGCCCTGACAAATTCACCGGTGTACAGTCCGGCGGATGTGTTCGGCTTCGCCGTGCTCACCTCTGAAGGGGCCAGGATCACCGAGGTCGTGTCGCTCGACGATGCGCACAGTCAGTGGGAGCGGTTGCTGGCGAAGGATGAAGCGGTAAGCGTGGAAGACGAAATCGTAGAAAAGCGCACGACATCGCGAAAGCGTCGGCGCTAGTCGTAGCGTCCTTGGGGGACGCATCATGGAGGATTGGGGATTGTCCACGCAGAAGATCGTTGTCGCCGCAGGGCTGACCCTGGTGACCGTGCTTGCCGGCTATTGCTTTGCCGGGTATCTCACCCTGCTGCTGCTCGGGCTGGATACCGCGCTGTTCAAGTGGAACACGTACTACCAGTATGTGCAGGCCCTGGACCAGCCGGCGGTGGCCCCCTATGTGACCAAGATCAAGCTCGGCGGCGTGC
>NZ_JBFULO010000404.1:0-3397 GCF_054049855.1 Stenotrophomonas sp. P5_B8
CCCAAGTACAAGGAATCGCGCTGGCACAAGGGCAACGCCCTGAAGAACCTCAACGCCTCGCGCGAAGGTTCGCTGCTCGATTTCCTGGAAAACTTCACCGCTGAGTTCCCCAAGCGCGTGGACGAGTATGAAACCCTGCTCACCGACAATCGCATCTGGAAGCAGCGCACTGTCGGCATCGGCGTGGTCACCCCCGAGCTGGCGCATGCCTGGGGCATGACCGGCGTGATGCTGCGCGGCTCGGGCATTGCTTGGGATCYGCGCAAGAAGCAGCCCTATGCCAAGTACGACGCGGTCGATTTCGACATCCCGCTCGGCAAGGAAGGCGACTGCTACGACCGTTACCTGGTGCGCGTGGCCGAGATGCGCGAGTCCAACCGCATCATCAAACAGTGCGTCACCTGGCTCAAGGCCAACCCCGGCCCGGTCATGGTCAAGAACTTCAAGGTCGCGCCGCCCAGCCGCGAAGACATGAAGGACGACATGGAAGCGCTGATCCATCACTTCAAGCTGTTCAGTGAAGGCTACTGCGTCCCGGCCGGCGAAACCTACGCCGCCGTCGAAGCGCCCAAGGGCGAGTTCGGCTGCTACCTGATGTCTGATGGTGCCAACAAGCCGTTCCGCGTGCACCTGCGCGCGCCGGGCTTCGCCCATCTGTCCTCGATCGACTCGATCGTGCGCGGGCACATGCTCGCCGACGTGGTCGCCATGATTGGTACCTACGATCTGGTGTTCGGCGAGGTGGACCGGTGATCGCATCCGCTTGCACGATGCCTGACACCCGCCGGCTGTTGCCGGCGCTGCAGGTTCTGGTTTTTAACGATTTCGTATTCGCTGAGGTCGGCCGATGAAGGCGACAGGTAATTTCGAGGCGGCGCGCGACGTCGACCCGATGGTGGTCTTGAACGACAAGACCCGTGCGCACATCGATCACTGGCTGGCCAAGTTCCCGCCGGATCGCAAGCGCTCGGCTGTCCTGCAGGGCCTGCACGCCGCACAGGAACAGAACGCAGGCTGGCTGACCGACGAGTTGATCGCCGGCGTCGCCAAGTACCTGGACCTGCCGCCGGTGTGGGCCTACGAAGTGGCCAGCTTCTACTCGATGTTCGAGCTGGAGAAGGTCGGTCGCCACAACGTTGCCTTCTGCACCAACATCAGCTGCTGGTTGAACGGCGCCGAAGACCTGGTCGCGCACGCCGAAAAGAAGCTCGGCTGCAAGACCGGTCAGTCCACCGCCGACGGCCGCATCTACCTCAAGCGCGAAGAAGAATGCCTGGCCGGTTGCGCCGGCGCGCCGATGATGGTCATCAATGGCCATTACCACGAGCGCCTGACCGTCGAGAAAGTCGACGAGCTGCTGGACGGGTTGGAGTAAGACATGGCACATCATCACGCACCCAGTGGTCCGGTCGGTCCCGCACCGTTGCCGCACCAGGTGGTCTACACCACCCTGCATTACGACACTCCGTGGTCGTATGAGAGCTACCTCAAGACCGGTGGCTATGCCGCGCTGCGCAAGATCCTCGAAGAGAAGATCTCGCCGGAGCAGGTCATCGAGATGGTCAAGCAGTCCAACCTGCGCGGCCGTGGCGGCGCGGGCTTCCCGACCGGCCTGAAGTGGTCCTTCATGCCCAAGGGCACCATGCAGAAGTACATCCTGTGCAACTCGGATGAATCCGAGCCGGGGACCTGCAAGGACCGCGACATCCTGCGCTACAACCCGCATTCGGTCGTGGAAGGCATGGCGATCGCCTGCTACGCCACCGGCTCGACCGTGGGCTACAACTACCTGCGCGGTGAGTTCCACCACGAGCCGTTCGAGAACTTCGAACAGGCCCTGGCCGACGCGTACGCGAACGGCTGGCTGGGCAAGGACATCCTCGGCAGCGGCGTGGACATCGATATTTACGGTGCGCTGGGCGCCGGCGCCTACATCTGCGGCGAAGAAACCGCGCTGATGGAATCGCTGGAAGGCAAGAAGGGCCAGCCGCGCTACAAGCCGCCGTTCCCGGCCAACTTCGGCCTGTACGGCAAGCCGTCGACGATCAACAACACCGAGACCTATGCCTCGGTGCCGGCGATCATCCGCAACGGCCCGGAATGGTTTGCAGGCCTGAGCCTGACCAAGAACGGCGGCCCGAAGATCTTCTCGGTCTCCGGCTGCGTGCAGAAGGGCGGCAACTTCGAAGTGCCGCTGGGCACCACCTTCGACGACCTGCTGGAAATGGCCGGTGGTCTGAAGCCGGGCCGCACCCTCAAGGGCGCAGTCCCGGGCGGCGTCTCGATGCCGGTGCTGAAGGCCGAAGAGCTCAAGGGCCTGCAGATGGACTACGACACCCTGCGTGCCTTGGGCACCGGTCTGGGCTCGGGGGCCATCGTGGTGCTCGACGACAGCGTCTGCTGCGTCAAGTTCGCCTGCCGCATCAGCCAGTTCTTCCACAAGGAATCCTGTGGGCAGTGCACCCCGTGCCGTGAAGGCACCGGCTGGATGCACCGCGTGCTGGAGCGCATCGTCGCCGGYAAGGCCACGATGGAGGACCTGCATCAGTTGAAGACGGTGGCCGGCCAGATCGAAGGCCACACCATCTGCGCGTTCGGTGAAGCGGCGGCATGGCCCATCCAGGGCTTCCTGCGCCAGTTCTGGGACGAATTCGAGTATTACATCGTCAACGGTCATTCGATGGTTGACGGCAAGAAGGTGGAGGCAGCCGCCGCATGAGCGCGCAACCCGTGAACCCGAGCGTGCCACCGGACCACGTGACCGTCGAAATCGACGGCCAGTCGCTGGTCGTGCCCAAGGGCTCGATGATCATCCAGGCCGCCGACAAGGCCGGCATTCCGATCCCGCGCTTCTGCTACCACGAGAAGCTGCCGATCGCCGCCAACTGCCGCATGTGCCTGGTCGACGTGGAAAAGTCGCCCAAGCCGGCACCGGCCTGCGCCACGCCGGTCATGGATGGCATGAAGGTCGCCACCCGCAGTGAAAAGGCGCTGAAGTTCCAGCGCTCGGTGATGGAATTCCTGCTGATCAACCACCCGCTGGACTGCCCGATCTGCGATCAGGGCGGCGAGTGCGAACTGCAGGACGTCTCGCTGGGCTATGGCCGTTCGGTCAGCCGTTTCAACGAGCGCAAGCGCGTGGTGCCCGATGAGGACATCGGTCCGCTGGTCGCCACCGAAATGACCCGCTGCATCCAGTGCACCCGCTGCGTCCGCTTCACCGCCGACGTCGCCGGTACCTACGAGCTGGGTGGCATGTACCGCGGTGAAAACCTGCAGATCGGCACCTACGACGGCAAGCCGCTGACCACCGAACTGTCCGGCAACGTCGTGGACGTCTGCCCGGTCGGCGCGTTGACCAACAAGGTGTTCCAGTTCCGCGCCCGTCCGTGGGAAC
>NZ_JBFULO010000405.1:0-3390 GCF_054049855.1 Stenotrophomonas sp. P5_B8
CAATTACACCGGCGGGGCAGTGACCCAGATCGCCGGCAGCACCACGTTGAATGGCGATCTGACCGGTTTCGGCGGCGACATCAAGGTGACGGGCGGTGCGCTGCAGATCGATTCGGACACGTACACCGGCCAGGGATACGTCGGTAGCAGCCAGGCCTTCATGCAGCAGATCGACGTCTCCGGCGGCACCCTGGTGCTCAACGGCAGCGCCGGCTTCCAGCAGCAGATCGACTACGGCAGCAGCACCGAGACCGTGCGCAGCTCGGCGGTGACGGTGAGCGGGCAGGGCACCCTTGCGGGCAACGCCACCGTTGGCGAAACCTACGTATACAACGGCGGCACGCTGTCGCCGGGCCACAACGGCATCGGCGCGATGACCATCGACGGCGATCTGTACCTGAGTGCCAACGGCGCCCCCGGCGGTGCGATCAGCGGTCCTTCGTTCTTCGACGTGGACGTGCTCGGCAACGGTCAGAGCGATCGCCTCACCGTCACCGGCAAGGCCTACCTGGGCCGTGGCTCGAACCTGCTCAACACCGCTGACGCCAGCGTGCGCATCACCGGCCTGGACCCGGCGGTGAGCTACCAGAACGGCCAGACCTACACGATCCTCGATGCGGCGGAAGGCGTGCAGGGCGCGTTCGACGAGGTGGTGTCCAAGTCGGCCTTCCTGGCCCCGACCCTGGCCTACACCGACAACCAGGTGCAGCTGACCATCGCGGTCAAGGATGCGGGGGGTACGCCGGTGGACCCCGTCGATCCTGTCGATCCGGTGACCCCGGTGGATCCCGGCAATCCGGGCACGCCTGGCAATGGCGGCAATCCGCCGATCGTGTTCGGCGCGGTGGCGGCCACCGGCAACCAGCGCGCCACCGCAGCGGCGCTGGATTCGCTGCAGCAGTCCGGCCAGGCGCTGGCGCTGTACAACGGCCTGCTGATGCTGGATGAAGCCGGCGCGCGCGACGCGTTCGACGACCTGTCCGGTGAACTCCACGCCAGCAGCCGCGCCCTGCTGCTGGAAGACCGTTTCCTGCGCGAAGGCATCGCCCAGCGTCTGCGCCCGGATCCGAGCATGGCCGCGTCGGGCCCGTCGGCGTGGGTGGCAGGTGCCGGTACCGCTACCCGCCAGGATTCGGACGGCTCCGCCGCGCGCACCCGCCAGCACCGCGAGGGCCTGATGGCCGGCGTCGACTGGACCGTCGGCGGCGCGTGGACGGTCGGCTTGGCGGCAGGGTCGGAGTCGCTGCGTCAGCAGATCGATGACCGCCATGCCAACACCGAGGTCGATGCCGTGCACGGCGGCCTGTACGCCGGCTTCCGCGGTGAGGAACTGTGGATCAACGGTGGTGCCAGCTATGCCGACTACGACCTGGATACCCGGCGCATGGTGGGTACCGGCACCAGCTGGGCACAGGCGCTCAACAGCAGCTACAACGCGCACGCTGTGTCGGTGTTCGCCGAGGGCGGCTGGGACATGGAACTGGACGCGCTCACCCTGACCCCGTACGTCGCCATCGCCTACACCCGCCTGTCGACCGAAGCCGGCGTGGAAACCGGCGGCAGTGCGGCGCTGGCGATCGATGCCAGCAAGGACGAGGTGTGGACCACCACGGCCGGTATCCGCGCCTCGTGGGACATCAGCGGCGGCCAGACCGACGCTGCCCGCCTGGAGGCCGGGCTGGCCTGGCAGAACGCCAGTGGCGAACTGCGTGCCGACTCGCGCCACCGCTTCGTCGCCGGCAGCGACCGCTTCACCGTCAGCGGCCTGCCACTGGCGCGCAATGTGGGCATCGCCGAACTGGGTGTATCGGTGCATGTCACCGACAACAGCCGTCTGTCCCTGTTCGCGCAGGGCCGTGCGGGCGATGGCCAGCGTGAGCTGGGCGCGCAGCTGAACTGGAACGTGTCGTTCTGACCGACGCCGCGCCCTGATGCATGATCGCGAAGGGCCCCGCAAGGGGCCCTTCGTTCGTCTGGCAACCCCGCAAGACCCGTCCGGCGTGCTGTGGCGGATCGCCCGCCCGCTGCGCTGGACCCCGCGTTGCGCACGCCGGCATTGCACCACCCCGGTGCCATTGGGCATGCTCACCCCATGCCATCCCCCAAACGATCGATCCACGTCGTGGCCGGCGTCATCACCGACGCCCGCGGCCGCATCCTGCTCAACCGCCGTACCGAGAACAGCGACATGGCCGGCCTCTGGGAGTTTCCCGGCGGCAAGCGTGAGCCGGGCGAGACCTCCGAGCAGGCGCTGGTGCGCGAGCTGCGCGAAGAGCTGGGCATCGAGGCGGAGATCGGCGAGTGGATCATGGAGGTACCGCAGCTCTACCCGGACAAGCGGCTGCGGCTGGAAGTACGCCGGATCAGCAGCTGGAAGGGCTCACCGCGCGGCCGCGAAGGCCAGGCCATCACCTGGGTGGCCCCGGACAAGCTGGCGCGCTACTCGATGCCGCCGGCCGATCTGCCGGTGGTGGCCGCCCTGCGCCACCCCGACCGCTACCTGATCACCCCCGAACCCGAGGCCGACCACGCCCAGGCCCACCAGGCCTGGCAGCAGTGCCTGGCGCAGGCGGTGGCCGCCGGTGCCAACCGCATCCAGCTGCGCACCCCCGCCAGCCCGGCACGGGTGGCCTTGGCCGAACAGGCCATTGGGGCCCATCGCGGCCGCGTGCAGTGGCTGCTCAACCGTGACATCGCACTGGCCCGCCGGCTCGGCGTTGGCGTGCATCTGGGCGGCGAACAGCTGCTGCAGCTGGACGCGCGCCCGCTGCCAGCCGAACAGCTGGTGGCGGCGTCCTGCCACGATCTGGCGCAGTTGCAGGCCGCGCAGCGGCTGGGCTGCGATTTCGCCGTGCTCGGCCCGGTCCAGGCCACCCCCAGCCATCCCGGCGCGAGCGCGCTGGGCTGGGAGGCATTCGAAGGACTGCGCGAACAGGTGTCGCTGCCGCTGTACGCGCTGGGTGGGCTGCATCCGGATGACATCGGCGAGGCGCGCCGGCATGGCGCCCAGGGCATCGCTGCAATCCGGGCGCTGTGGCCCGCCTGATCGGACCGCCGGCCGCCTGTAACCCGCAACCCGGTAGTGCCGGCCGCTGGCCGGCAACCCCAGCCAACCGCCGCTACAACGTGATCCAGAAACACCCGTACTGCCGCCGCAGCCCGAACACCGTGCGCGCCGGCGTTGCCGTGCTGCCCAGGGTCTGCTCCAGCCGCAGCCCTACCGGGCGCGGCCGGCGCGGCGTGACCTCCGCCAGCGGCTGCCCATCGCCACCCGGCACCGACGCAGCGGCAGGCGCCGCCACGGCACTCTCATCGCTGGCCGGATACACCGGGGCGATATCCACCAGCGGCCGTTGCACCACCGATTCCAGCCGTCCGATGATGTGGCGG
>NZ_JBFULO010000406.1:0-3372 GCF_054049855.1 Stenotrophomonas sp. P5_B8
TGTTCATCGTGATCATTGCCTGGTTCGTGCTGATCAGTGGCAAACGCGATGAGCTTGCCGGGCTGGAAAGCACGGAAGTCCAACTGCGTGCCGACTTTGAGAAAGAGCAGGGCCGTGCAGTCAATCTGGAGCCGCTCAAGCAGCAGCTAACCCAGATGGAGCAGGTACTTCAGCAGATGCTGCGCCAGCTGCCCAGCAAGACGGAAATGCCGGACCTGATCATCGACATCTCGCAGACCGCGCTGTCGAGCGGGCTGATCAACGAGCTCTTCCAGCCCGGTGCAGAGCAGCCCAAGGAGTTCTACGCCGAAAAGCCGATCGCGCTGCGCATGGTGGGCAGCTACCACCAGTTCGGCGCGTTCGTCAGCGGCGTGGCCTCGTTGCCGCGCGTGGTCATCCTGACCATGCACGACATCAACCTGAAGCCGAAAGACCCCAAGACCGGTATCACTGCGCGCAGTGGCGCGCTGGAGCTGTCCGGTACGGTCAAGACCTACCGTTACCTTGACGAGCTGGAAATGGAAGCGCAGGAGAAAGCGGCGGCCGCCGACAAGAGCGGTGCCAAGCCCGGAGGTACGCCATGAGCCTGGGGATGACCGCGAGGGTATGTGGTCTGCTGGTGCTGGCTCTGCTGGCCGGCTGCGCGCGTGGGGTGAGCAGTACCCCCGGCGATGCGCCGAACCTGACCAAGTGGGTGGAGGACGTGCGTGCACGTCCGGCGCCGCCCCTGGAGCCGCTGCCGGTGATGCAGCAGTTCGAAACGTTTGAATACTCCGCGCAGGGGATGCGCGATCCGTTCACCGACGCCTGGACCAATCCGCAGGGCGGCTCGGGGCTTCGTCCCGATCCGAACCGTCGCAAGGAGCCGCTGGAAGCCTTCCCGCTGGATGCCTTGGACATGGTCGGCTCGATCGGCAAGGGGGGCGCGCTGGTATCGCTGGTGATGGCGCCGGACAAGGTCACCTACCGGGTGCGTCCGGGCGTTTATCTGGGGCAGAGCGATGGCCGCGTGACTGGGGTCTTCGAAGACCGGATCGAACTGATTGAACTGGTGCCGGATGGCGCGGGCGGCTGGCTGGAACGGCCTGCATCGCTTGCGCTTGAAGATCAATAATGATTATGGGGATAGCACGATGACCTTTTCCAATGCCATGCGGCAGCGTCCCGACCGGCGCCCGAAGCTGATCCACCTGTGCGCGCTGGGAGTCGCGCTCATGGTGGCCAATGGCACGTTGCTGGCGGCGACGCCGGCAGCAGCACCGACGCCAGCGGCGACCGCAGTCGCGCCAGCCACGGCGCCTGCCTCGCTGGCGGTATCCAAGATCGACTTCAAGCGCAGTGAGGACGGCGCTGGCCGCCTCATCCTGCAGTTCGACGGCAAGGGCGCCAACCCGGACCTGCGCACGCAGGGCAACAGCGTGGTCATCGACGTCGGCAACGTGCGCCTCCCGGAGAACCTGCAGAAGTCGATCAACGTGACCGACTTCGCTACCCCGGTGCAGCGTATCGATCCCAAGCCATATGGCGGCGGCACCCAGCTGGTGCTCAACACCAACACCGCCTTCGAATCGCTGGCCTATCAGACCGGCAACGAGTACGTGGTGGAGATCAGCCCGCGCAAGCAGGTAGCGGCCACCGGTGCGATGAACGCCACCACGGTGACCCAAGCCGCTGCGGCTGTTTCGCAGCGCGGGTACAGCGGCAAGCCGGTGACCTTCAACTTCCAGGACGTGCCGGTGCGCACGGTGCTGCAGTTGATCGCCGAAGAATCCAACTTGAACATCGTTGCCTCCGACAGCGTCGAAGGCAACGTCACCCTGCGCCTGGTCAACGTGCCGTGGGATCAGGCCCTGGACATCGTGCTGCGCGCCAAGGGTCTGGACAAACGTCGCGATGGTGGCGTGGTGTGGGTTGCCCCGCAGCCGGAGCTGGCCAAGTTCGAGCAGGACAAGGAAGACGCGCGCATCGCAATCGAGAACCGCGAAGACCTGGTGACGGATTACATCCAGATCAACTACCACAACGCCGCACAGATCTTCAAAGCGCTGACCGAAGCCAAGGGTATCGGTGGTGGTGGTGGTAGCGGTGGTAGTGGTGGCAGTGGCGGCAACAGCTCGCAGGAAGACAGCGGGTTCCTGTCCTCGCGCGGTCGCATCGTCGCCGATGAGCGCACCAATACGCTGATGATCAGCGACATCCCCAAGAAGCTGGCGCGCATGCGCGAGCTGATCAACGTGATCGACCGTCCGGTCGACCAGGTGCTGATCGAAAGCCGGATCGTGATTGCGACCGATACGTTCGCCCGTGAGCTGGGTGCCAAGTTCGGCATCACCGGCAACCGTGACAATGTGTTCTTCGGTGGCAGTACCGATGACAACCACGCCAACATCAATGATCAGGCAAAGGTCAATAACGACTACGCCAAGGCGCTGGCTGACTGGAATGCCGGTGGCCGAGCCGGAGCGGTTCCCGTGCGTGCCCCGAACACCATCACCACCAACAAGTTGAACTGGAACCTGCCGGTGGCCGCGGCCAGCAATCCGGGTTCACTGGCGCTGTCGATCCTAAACGCGGGGTACCTGCTGGACGTGGAGTTGTCGGCCATGCAAGAGGAATCGCGTGGCGAAGTGATCTCCAACCCGCGCGTGGTCACCACCAACCAGCGCGAAGCGACGATCAAGCAGGGTAAGGAAATCGGCTACGTCACCATCAGCGGCGGCGGCGCGGGCGGTGTCGCCACGCCCAACGTCCAGTTCAAGGAGGTTGTGCTGGAACTGAAGGTCACCCCGACCATCACCAACGACAACCGCGTGTTCTTGAACATGTCGGTCAAGAAGGATGAGGTGGAGAGCTACATCCGCCTGGAAGGCTACGGCGAAGTCCCGACCATCAACCGCCGCGAGGTCAACACCGCCGTTCTGGTGGAAGACGGCCAGACCGTGGTGATCGGTGGCGTGTACGAGTTCACCGACCGCAACAGCGTCAACAAGGTACCGTTCCTGGGCGACGTGCCGTTCCTTGGCAATCTGTTCAAGAAGCGCAGTCGCAACAAGGACAAGGCCGAACTGCTGGTCTTCGTCACCCCGAAGGTGCTGCGCGTGTCCAAGACCAACTAAGGGTCGCGGCCCTGCCTGCAGCGAAAGGGCCGCCTTGTGCGGCCCTTTCGCGTTCAGGAAGCTTAGATGTTGCAACGTCCCTGAGGAACGCTCAGGGCCCACTGTAGAACGGGCAATCGATCAATGAACGCTCGCCTGTGCCGGTTGGGGCGATTGGCCAAGGGTTAGGAGCCCGGCAAGGAATCCGCGCTATGCTGGGCGGCGATTTATTGCAAAAGCAGGTGACCCCCATGGCAGCCGCCAACTGTTCCAGCTG
>NZ_JBFULO010000407.1:0-3366 GCF_054049855.1 Stenotrophomonas sp. P5_B8
TGGTGCACCTGTTCGCCGACCAGGGCCTGCAGCCGGCGCGGCTGGCGATGGTCGGCTATGGCCAGTTCCGTCCGCGCGAAGACAACGCCAGCGCCGAAGGCCGCAACCGCAACCGGCGCGTCATGGTCATCATCCTGGCCGATACCGCCCAGGGCGTGGACCCGATCGGCCCGCAGCTGACCGCCGGGTCCGCACCGGCGCCGAAGGCCGCATCCCCCTCCCTTACCCCCCTCGCCCCGGTGCAGTTGCCACCGGTGCCGGCCGGCAGCCGCGTTGGCGCCGCCGTTCCCCCTGCAATGAAGGAGTGAACCGAATGCGCATCTGGGCAATCGCCAATCAGAAGGGCGGCGTGGGCAAGACCACCACCTCCCTGGCCCTCGGCCGTGGCCTGGCCACGCTGGGCCACCGGGTGTTGCTGATCGACCTCGATCCGCATTCCTCGCTCACCCGCGCCTTTGGCGTGCCGCTGGATCCGCCGCCGCAGGGCGTGCTGGAACTGTTCGGCGCACCGCCGGCCGAGCTGTCCACGCTCAGCCACCGAAGCGACATCCCCGRCCTGGACTACGTCTGCGCACAGGCCGCGCTGGCCACTCTGGAACGCCGCAGCGCCAACCAGCCCGGGCTGGGCCTGGCGCTGCAGAACGCGCTGGGCCGCCACCAGGGCCAGCACGACTACATCCTGCTGGACTGCGCGCCCACCCTGGGCCTGCTGATGATCAACGCCTTGGCCGCGGCCGACCGCCTGATCATCCCCACCCAGGCCGAGCCACTGGCCCTGCACGGGCTGGATGGCATGGTCCGCACCGGTGAAATGGTGGAACGGTCGCGTCGCCGCACGCTGCCGATGTCGATCCTGCCGACGCTGTTCGACCGCCGCACCCGCGCCGGCAATGAAACGGTCAAGCAGATGCAGGACAAGCACGGCCACCGCGTCTGGGAAGACGCGATCCCGGTCGACACCCGCATCTGCAACGCCGCCAGCCTGACCGTGCCGCCGCAGTCCGAGGACTACCCCGGTCGCGGCCTGGCCGCCTACCGCCGCGCACTTGAATGGATCCTGGCCGACGACGCGCTGCAGATGGAGCGCGCGGCATGAACACCGCCGGCGTGCTCGACGACTACCTGGAGCAGTTGCTCGGCGATGCCGTGCCGACCGCGCCGGCACCGGCTGACGTGCCCGCCGCCCCGGCGGCCGCGGTGGTCGCGCAGGACGGCGCTGAAGCGGCAGGCGTCGCGCTGGCGATCAGCGCCGAGTTCGTCCATTCGACCGCGCCCGCGGCCGACGCCACACGCGACGCGGCTGTCGACACCACCCTAGGCGCACCGGCCGAGAGCGTCGCGATCGCTCACGAAACACCCACCTCGCCCGGCAGCCCCGCCAACCTCGCGCTGCTCGACGAACTGATGAACGACCCCGCGCTCGGACCACCCGTCGATAACCGCGCGACCGCTCACGAAACCCCCACCTCGCCCGGCAGCCCGGCCAACCTCGCACTGCTCGACGAACTGATGAACGACCCCGCACTCGGCCCSCCGGTCGATACCCGCGCGAYCGCTCACSAAACMCCGACCTCGCCCGGCAGCCCGGCCAACCTCGCGCTGCTCGAYGAACTGATGAACGACCCYGCGCTCGGCCCSCCGGTCGATACCCGCGCGAYCGCTCACCAAACACCGACCTCGCCCGGCAGCCCGGCCAACCTCGCGCTGCTCGACGAACTSATGAACGACCCTGCGCTCGGCCCGCCCGGTAGAGCCGAGCCACGCTCGGCTGCTCTAGCCGCTGCCGACGCCGCCCGCCCCAGCTGGGACGACCTGCCGGACGAGGTGCTGCACGACAGCGCGCCCGCCCCCACGCGCGCACCGRTCGCCGCTCCCGCCGCTCCCGCTCCGCTGCCTGCCGCCCGCCCCATGCCGACGACGATGCCGATGTCCGCCCCGAGCGCCCGTGCCGCAGCGCCCGCCCCGGCGCACACCCGCCCCGGCAGCTGGCAGGAACTGCAGGCGCAGGCCCGCAACCCGGCCTCCAGTCCGCGCGAGAACCGCCGCGCCGCCGAACGCACCTCGCGCTGGCTGCGGCTGCGCTGTGGCGCCCAGGCCTATGCGCTGGAACTGCTCAAGGTGCAGGAAGTGGTCCTGCCGGTCCCGCTGCTGCCGCTGCGCGGTACCGCTGCGGCCATGCTCGGCATCATGAACCTGCGCGGCCAGGTGGTGCCGGTGATGGACCTGGGCATCCACCTCGGCGCTGGCCCGGCCCAGGACGACGCCAGTACCCGCATCGTCGTGCTCGAAGAGGATGGCGAAACCATGGGCCTGCGTGTCTCGGCCGTGGAGGATGTCGCCAACCTCACCGATTCGCAGATCGAACCGCCGGACACCGCGCGCATCTGCCAGATCTCCAACGACCTGTTCCGCGGCGTGGCGCGCGTCACCGCACAGCCGATGATCCTGCTGGATGCAACGCAGCTGTTGAATTGACCACGTCCTGTAGGGCAGCCACCCATGGGGTGGCGCTACCTCGGCACTCTTCATCCTGTGGGGCGGCTCTACGCCGGCACCTGTTCGCCGGTAGAGCCACGCCATGCGTGGCTGCTCTCCGATCCGGCGCCAGGCCGCCCGGAGGCGCCCGAACAGGTGCGCCGCGCTGGCGCGCCAACCACCCATGGGGTGGCTCTACCCGGCCATTGCCTCCCCCCTTGAAGATCCCTTGGCCCCTCCCCCTAAAGCTTCTCCGCTTTGGGCCGTTATAAACCTCGGAACCGTTTGTCCGGAGCAACGATGAGCATTGTGGCCCTGGGTGGTGATCTCGGTATCGAGACCAGCACCGAGCTGAAAACCCGCCTGGCCCCTTTGGTGGACCAGGCCGGCGAACTGACGCTGGATGCCARCGAAGTGAGCCGGATCCATACCGCAGCAATGCAGGTCCTGTGCGCATTCGTCGACGCCCGCCGCAAGGCAGGCCACCCGACCGGATTCGACGGTTGCACTGCAACCTTCCGTGACGCCGCGCGACTGCTCGGCGTCACCCAGGCCCTTGGCCTGGACGCAACCCATGACAACCTGAAATCTGTGGAGAACGCTGCATGAGCGCACGTATCTTGGTGGTGGACGATTCGGCGTCGATGCGCCAGATGGTCTCTTTCGCCCTCACCTCGGCCGGTTTTTCCGTCGAAGAAGCCGAGGACGGTGCCGTCGCGCTGGGCCGTGCGAAGGGCCAGCGCTTCAACGCGGTGGTGACCGACGTCAACATGCCCAACATGGACGGCATCTCGCTGATCCGCGAGCTGCGCCAGCTGCCGGACTACAAGTTCATCCCGATGCTGATGCTGACCACCGAATCGGCCGCCGACAAGAAGTCCGAAGGCAAGG
>NZ_JBFULO010000408.1:0-3360 GCF_054049855.1 Stenotrophomonas sp. P5_B8
GTCGAATCGAGGTCTTCGAGCACGTTGAGGCCGCCAAACAGCACGAATGGCAGACGATTGCCGACAACCACACCTTCCGCAACGGTAACGTTCATTCAGATTCCTGGGGGCGAACAATGGGCGACATTCTATCCGGTTGCAGGGGAAGAGCAGCCGGGCATGGCCCGGCTCTACCTGTTTAGGGCTACCGCGTACGCGCCGGGTGCAGCCGGGCATCGCCTGCGGCGACCGGGTAGAATCGGCGTTCTGCATGCCGCCCCCCACCCTGCCAGCGGCTGCGCCCTTTTTTGATACGCAACAGGAGTTTGCATGTCCTCTGAGCTGCTCAAGGCCCTTGGCCTGGACGCGACCAACGCTGGCACCTATCTGGGCAACGGCGAGTGGTCCACCGCCACCAGTGCCGGTGTGATCACCCCGATCAACCCGACCACCGGTGAAGCGATCGCCACCGTGCACGCCACCACCGACGCCGATTACGAAACCATCATCGCGCGCGCGCAGGAAGCCTTCAAAGTGTGGCGCACCACCCCGGCCCCGCGCCGTGGCGAAGCCGTGCGCCTGTGCGGCGAAGCGCTGCGCGCCAATAAGGATGCGCTGGGTTCGCTGGTCGCCCTGGAAATGGGCAAGAGCAAGCCCGAGGGTGACGGCGAAGTGCAGGAGATGATCGACATCGCCGACTTCGCCGTGGGCCAGAGCCGCATGCTGTATGGCTACACCATGCATTCGGAGCGGCCGGGCCACCGCATGTACGAGCAGTACCAGCCGCTGGGCCTGGTCGGCATCATCAGTGCGTTCAACTTCCCGGTCGCGGTGTGGGCATGGAATTCGTTCCTGGCCACGATCTGCGGCGACATCTGCCTGTGGAAGCCGTCCAACAAGACCCCGCTGACCGCCATCGCCTCGATGCGCATCTGCAATGAAGCGCTGCGCGACGGCGGCTTCCCGGACCTGTTCTTCCTCATCAACGATGCCGGCACCGAGCTGTCGCAGAAGATGGTGGCCGACAAGCGCGTGCCGCTGATCAGTTTCACCGGGTCGACCCAGGTGGGCCGCCAGGTCGCCGAGAAGGTCGCCCATCGCCTGGGTCGTTGCCTGCTGGAACTGGGCGGCAACAACGCCATCATCCTGGACGAAACCGCCGACCTGAAGCTGGCCATCCCGGGCATCGTGTTCGGTGCGGTCGGCACCGCCGGCCAGCGCTGCACCACCACGCGCCGGTTGATCGTGCACGAATCCATCCATGACGACGTGCTGGCCACGCTGATCAAGGCGTACAAGCAGGTGGAAGGCAAGATCGGCGATCCGACCGACCCGGCCAACCTGATGGGCCCGCTCAACAGCGACGGCGCCGTGCAGCAGTTCCTGGCCTCGATCGAGAAGGCCAAGGCCAGCGGCGGCACCGTGGAAACCGGCGGCACCCGCATCGACCGCGCCGGCAACTTCGTGCTGCCGGCCATCGTCACCGGGCTGAAGAACAGCGACGAAGTGGTGCAGCACGAAACCTTCGCGCCGATCCTGTACGTGATGAAGTACAGCACGCTGGATGAAGCCATCGACATGCAGAACGGCGTGCCGCAGGGCCTGTCCTCGTCGATCTTCACCACCAACCTGAAGACCGCAGAGCGCTTCCTGTCGGCGGCCGGCTCGGACTGCGGTATCGCCAACGTCAACATCGGTACGTCCGGTGCGGAAATCGGCGGCGCGTTCGGTGGCGAGAAGGATACCGGCGGTGGCCGCGAGTCCGGTTCGGATGCGTGGAAGGTGTACATGCGCCGCCAGACCAACACCATCAACTACTCCGACTCGCTGCCGCTGGCCCAGGGCATCAAGTTCGACCTGTGATGGCGGGCGCGTCCGAGACCGCTGCCGGCCCGCGCCTGGATTTTTCCGGGCGCCGGGTACTGATTGCCGGTGGCAGCAAGGGCATCGGGCGCGCGATGGCGCTGGCGTTCGCTGCGGCGGGCGCCCGCGTTTCGGTATGCGCACGCGGTGAGCAGGGGCTTGCCGCGCTGCGCGATGACGCCCAGGCGCTTGGCCTGGACGTGCATACCGCGGCTGCGGATCTGGCGGTACTGGACGACATCGGCCGCTGGCTGGCCGATGCGGCCGCTGCCCTGGGCGGCATCGATATTCTGGTCAACAACGCCACCGGCTATGGCATGGCCGACGACGAGGCCGGCTGGGAAGCCAGCCTCAGCGTCGACCTGATGTCGGCGGTGCGCGCCTCGCGACTGGCCCTGCCCTGGCTGCAGCAGTCCAGCGACGCGTGCATTCTCAATCTGGCCTCGATCGCGGCCCAGCAGCCGCGTCCGGGTGCCGCGCCGTATGCCGCGGCCAAGGCGGCGCTGATGCACTACACCACCTCGCAGGCGCTGGCACTGGCGCCGCAGCGGATCCGCGTCAATGCCATTGCACCGGGCTCGATCGAGTTCGAGGATGGGCTGTGGGCGCGCCGCCGTGAGCAGGATCCCACGCTGTACCACGGCACCCTGGCGAAGATTCCGTTCGGCCGCTTCGGGCAGCCGCAGGAGATCGCCAACGCCGCGCTGTTCCTGTGTTCGCCGCTGGCGGGCTGGATCACCGGCCACACCTTGAACGTGGATGGCGGCCAGGTCCTGATGGGCTGAACCCCCGCTTCGCCACGCATGTCATCGCCATCACGGAGGATGCCGGTGGGTGAGCGGGGTGCGCTGGACGCCGCGCGCCTTCGCTCGCACCGACCCGCGCAGGCGGTGCCGGCACCCTGCGGTCGATGGGATAAACCGGCCACAGGCACTATCATGGGCGCATTGCCTTGGAGGAACCGGATGAACCAGCCACTTCGACAAACCAGCGCGTTGGCGGTCGTCAGCCTGGTCATGGGCATCGTCGGCTGGACGCTATTGCCGTTCATCGGCAGCCTCGTTGCGATCATCACCGGGCACATGGCGCGCGCGGACATCCGCCGTCAGCCACAGGCGCTGGAAGGCGACGGGCTGGCGCTTACCGGCCTGATCCTGGGCTGGGTGGCGGTGATCGGCAGCCTGCTGGTGGTGGCTGGGTTCCTGTTGTTCTTCGGTGGACTGGCCCTGTTTGCCGCATCCCAATCGTGAGGTCTTCATGAGCGCATCGGACTCGACCGAACGCTTCAGCAGCCGGGTCGCCGACTACGTCCGCTACCGTCCCGATTACCCGCCGGCCCTGCTGGACTGGCTGCATCACGACATCGGCGTGGCCACCGAAACCCTGGTCGCCGACATCGGCGCCGGCACCGGCATCTCCACCCGCCTGTTCCTGGCCAGCGGCCACCCGGTGATCGCGGTGGAACCCAACGCGGCCATGCGCGCGGCCGCCGAGCAGTGGCTGGCCCCCGATTACCTG
>NZ_JBFULO010000409.1:0-3356 GCF_054049855.1 Stenotrophomonas sp. P5_B8
GCACGGGGCGTGCCCGACAGGAGAACACTCAGCAGGGCCACGACAGCGAGCGGTCCGGATTTCATGGGCATGCCTTTGCGGAGGTCGCGGTGATGTCGCGGTGCGGCCGTCGTTGGCCGGGCGTCGAGGGTATCGGTTCACCCGGTGCAGCGAAACATCGTTGCGCCCAGGCAGTGATCAATACACCGCGCGGCGGGCTCCGGCATCCGGGTGGCGGTACTCGCCTGCGGCGCTGGCAGCGTGACCTGTGCGCCTCAAACCACCGCTGCGCTGCGCGTCGCGCGATCCTCATCGCAGCGTACCCGGCGCAGGCTATGCTTCGCGTTTTCCGGCCCCGTGCGCCCACCGCGATGAAACTCGCCATCCTGTCCCGCAACAGCAAGCTGTACTCCACGCGCCGGCTGGTAGAAGCCGCGCGCGCGCGCGGCCACACCGTGCGCGTGCTCGATCCACTGCGCTGCTACATGCGCATCGCCGCCGATGGTTTCACCATGCATTACAAGGGCCGTCCGATCACCGGCGTTGATGCGGTGATCCCGCGTATCGGTGCCTCGGTGACGCGGTATGGCACGGCCGTGCTGCGCCAGTTTGAAATGATGGGCGCGCGAACGCCCAATCCCTCCGATGCGATCCTGCGCGCCCGCGACAAGCTGCGCGCGCACCAGATCCTGGCCTCCAAGGGCATCGACATGCCGGTGACGGTGTTCGGCGACAACCCCGACGACACGGTCGACCTGCTGTCGATGCTGGGACCGCCGCCGCACGTGGTGAAGCTCAATGAGGGCACCCAGGGGCGTGGCGTGATCCTGACCGAAAAGGCCAGTGCCTCCCGGGGTATCGTCGAAGCCCTGCGCGGCCTGTACGCCAACTTCCTGATGCAGGAGTTCATCGGCGAGGCGCAAGGCGCCGACTTGCGTTGTCTGGTCGTTGGCGACCAGGTGGTGGGGGCGATGCAGCGCCAGGCTCCGGACGGCGACTTTCGCTCCAACCTGCATGCCGGTGGCAGCGCCCGGGCCGCCAAAGCCAGCCGGGCCGAGCAACTGGTGGCGGTGCGCTCGGCCAAAGCGCTGGGCCTGAGCGTGGCCGGGGTCGACCTGATCCGCTCCAGCCGTGGCCCGCTGGTGCTGGAGGTGAACTCCACGCCGGGTCTGGAGGGCATTGAGGCGATCTGTCAGGCGGACTTGGCAGGGCGGATCATTGAGCACGTTGCGTCGATGAAAAAGCCTGTTAATTCAAAGGCTTGAGATTTTTCGGAAAGTTTCTGCGGTTTTAACGAGGCTTTAATCGGCCCCGGCGTAGGCTTCATCGAACCGCAGCTCTGCCCTCCTCAGCAGGATCGGTAATCGGGAAACACTTTCAGGCCCAGGCGGGTTCCGCCTGGGCCTTTTTCTCGATCGGTCACCTGTCCCGGGAGGGTGATAAATCTCACTTGTCCRCCGCCCGCAGGCTGGTTACATTTGGCGCTCGTTCATGGATGGAGCACTGCGTATGTACCGTTTGGTCTGCACGATGTTGTTGTTCACCGTCGCCGGCGTCAGCGAGGCGAAAATGTCGCAGGGCAAGGACCACGAGGTCTCGCTCAACGTCGAGGTCCCGATCAGCGAGCAGATCCAGAAGGTGGAGGGCGCGCTGCGGAGTGAGACCTACAGCGAGATCACGCCGGAGGACCGCAGCCAGGTCCAGGCCGCGTTGGACCGCATCAAGTCGGCCTTGCAGGGCCATGAGTCCGCAAAGGAACTGAGCCCGGTCGCCCGTACCCAGCTGCTCAACGACCAGTCGACGGTCAACACCATCCTGACCCGTGCGAAGGAAGACAGCCGCCTGGTCTGCCGCCGCGAAAAGGCCACCGGCAGCAATTTCCATGAGAGTGTATGCATGACCGTGGCGCAGCGCCGCAAGGCGCGCGAGGATGGCAAGGACTACCTCAACAATCGTCGATCCCCGAACGCCTCCAGCAATTGATGCCGGGTCCCGCCTCCCTTTCCGGGCGAGGCGGGATGTCGCCAGGCAGGTGCCCTGAGGGGAGAAGGTGGCTTTTGACGCGGAATGAGCGACATCCACTGTCTAATGTTAACAATGGGATGTGTATCTTCCCCAAGGTGCGAGGAACGGGGCTACCGGCTGTAACAGGGTCGTCCGCGCGATCCGATGCTCCTGATCCGAAAGGATCACCTGCCAACCAGAGGTCACAGTGCGAATTCTTGTAATTGAAGACAACAGCGACATCGCCGCCAATCTGGGCGATTACCTTGAAGACCGCGGGCATACCGTGGACTTCGCCGCCGACGGCGTGACTGGCTTGCACCTTGCCGTGGTGCACGAATTCGATGCGATCGTTCTGGATCTCAACCTGCCCGGCATGGACGGCATCGAAGTCTGCCGCAAGCTGCGCAATGAAGCGCGCAAGCAGACCCCGGTGCTGATGCTCACCGCACGCGATTCGCTGGACAACAAGCTGGCCGGGTTCGACTCCGGCGCCGACGATTACCTGATCAAGCCGTTCGCGCTGCAGGAAGTGGAGGTGCGGTTGAACGCGCTGTCGCGTCGCGGCAAGGGCGTGCAGACCCGCGTGCTGGAAACCGGTGATCTGGAATACAACCTGGATACGCTTGAAGTGCGTCGCCAGGGCAAGCTGCTGCAGCTCAACCCGACGGCGCTGAAAATCCTGCAGGCCCTGATGGAAGCCGCGCCGGCAGTGGTGACCCGCCAGGAACTGGAAACCCGCGTCTGGGGTGAAGAGTTGCCCGATTCGGACTCGCTGCGCGTGCACATCCACGGCCTGCGCGCAGTGGTGGACAAGCCGTTCGAGGTGCCGTTGATCCAGACCCGCCATGGCATCGGATACCGCATCGCCGCGCCGGAAGCCTGATCCGGTGACGGGGAAGGGGGAGCGTCGCCGCGCGCCATATCGGCGCCGGCTGCGCAGCCGCATCATCGTCTCGTTCGTGCTGTTGGGCTTCTGCCTGACGGCACTGTTCGCCTTTGCCACCAACTGGGCGCGTGCGCGCGTGGAAAACCAGTTGGTCGAAGACGTGATGAACCGCAATATCGACGAGTACGCGCATCGCTACTCCGCCGATCCCTCGCGCAACCCCGACCTGCCGGTGCAGCAGATGCGCGCACGGATCGTCCGCCCGGACAAGTTCGACGCCCTGCGTACTGAAGAGCCGGACTGGTATGACTTCCGCGATGGCATCCACAGCCTGGGCGGGGTGGATGAACGCGGCAATGCGTTCTCCTACAAACTGGCCGTGCGCAAGACGCCGGAAGCCTGGTTCTTCCTCGCTTACGACATGACCGAAAGCATCCGCGGCGAGGCGCAGCTCAAGCGCGCCTTGCTGGTGTCGGTGCTGGTG
>NZ_JBFULO010000410.1:0-3353 GCF_054049855.1 Stenotrophomonas sp. P5_B8
GTTCCGAAGGCCAGCCGACCTTCCTGTACATGGGCGGCGCCTTCCCGCGCCACACCTTCTCGGCCCGCATCGCCGGCGCCAACCGCGGCAAGTTCAGCTTCCCGCTGGAAAGCCTGGAAGGCAAGACCGTCTGCGTGATCGGCAAGATCGCCCGTGACGCATCGCGCGCTGAAATCGAAGTCAGCTCGCCGGCCGGCCTCAAGCTCGCCAACATCAAGTAATCCGCTGTACGCCATGCCACGCCGGCACCGTCCGGCGTGGTCGCTGCAACCGGGCACGATGCCCGGACGCGTTTGCCCTTGGAGATCGCACCGCCCATGCCCTGGATCAACAACCTCAAACTGATGCCGAAGTTGATGCTGACTTTCGGCGTCCTCCTGCTGGTGATGCTGCTGCAGGGCATCGTGGCCTATCGTGGCTTGTACTCACTCAACAACGTCACCACCGAACTGGCGGGCCACCGGATGGAGAGCATCCGTACTGCCGGTGAAATCCGCGGCATGGTCGGCGAATACCGCAACTCGGCCTACCAGGGCCTCATCCGCGCCAGCGCAGACGTCAAGGCCGAAGCCAAGACCCGTGCCGCCGACCTGCGCGGCAAGATCGACCTGGCCATCAAGAAATACCCCGAACTGATCGACAATCCCCAGCAGAAGAAGCTGTTTGATACCTTCGCCAAGGATTGGAAAGACGCGCTGGTTTCCTACGATGCGGTCAGCGAAATGCTGGAGCTGGACCTGCCCGACGATGCCATCGACACCTTCGTCGGCGAGACCCGCAGCAAGCACCAGAAGGCCTCGTCCGCGCTCGAAGCACTGATCGCCGAAGACAACCGGCTGGCCCGCGCCTCGCGCGAGGAAGCCGAGTCCACCTACGCCGCTTCGGCCACCCTGACCGTCATCGCCTTGCTCGGCGGCGCCGGCCTGGGCCTGGTGCTGGTGTTCCTGTTCGCCCGTTCGCTGGTGGGCAGCATGCGCGGCGCCGTGTCGGTGGCCAACGATGTCGCCAGCGGCAAGCTCGATGGCCACATCGACGTCAGCCGCAAGGATGAAGTCGGTGACCTGATGCAGGCCATGCAGCGCATGCAGCGCGACCTGCGCGAGCGCACCGAGACCGACCAGGCCATCGCCCGCGAGAACCTGCGTATCCGCACCGCGCTGGATTACAGCTCCACCGGCGTGTACCTGACCGACAACCAGCTCAACATCGTCTACGCCAACCGCGCCCTGGAGCAGAGCCTGTCCCAGTACCAGGACGAGCTGCGCAAGCACCTGCCCGAGTTCGACGCAGGCGCCTCGCTGGTCGGACGTCCGCTCACCGTGCTGGAGCACCGCGGCGAGATGGATGCCAGCCTGCTGGCCAACCTCAAGCAGCATGGCGTGGCCCGTCGCGCGATGCAGTTCGGTGATGCCCAGTTCGCCCAGGTGGTCTCGACCATCCGCAACGAAGAAGGCGAGAGCGTCGGCCACGTCGTGGAATGGCGTGACCGTACCCCCGAAGCGCTGGTCGAGGCCGAAGTGGCGCGCGTGATCGCCCAGGCCGCTGCCGGCGACCTGTCCGGTCGCATCGTCGCCGAAGGCAAGGAAGGCTTCTTCCTGCAGCTGGCACAGCAGATCAACGGCCTGCTGGACGCCAACGCGGCCAGCATCGAACAGATCTCCGGCCTGCTCACCGCGCTGTCGCAGGGCGACCTGACCGTGCGCATGCACGGCGATTTCCAGGGCGTATTCGCCACCATGCGCGACGATGCCAACGCCACCGCCGAGCAGCTCAGCGGCATCGTCACCCGCATCAAGCATTCCAGCCAGGCCATCAGCTCGGCTGCCAGCGAGATCGCCACCGGCAACAGCGACCTGTCGCGCCGTACCGAGCAGCAGGCCGCCAACCTGGAAGAAACCGCCGCCTCGATGGAGGAACTCACCTCCACCGTGCGCCAGAACGCCGAGCATGCCCGCCAGGCCAACCAGCTGGCCATTGGCGCACACACCGTCGCCAGCCAGGGCGGTGACGTGGTCGGCCAGGTGGTCACCACCATGAGCGCGATCCAGACCTCGTCCAAGAAGATCGCCGAGATCATCTCGGTCATCGACGGCATYGCSTTCCAGACCAACATCCTKGCGCTCAACGCRGCKGTGGARGCGGCGCGTGCCGGCGARCAGGGSCGCGGCTTYGCSGTGGTCGCCTCCGAAGTGCGCAMCCTGGCCCAGCGTTCGGCCGGTGCCGCCAAGGAGATCAAGGGCCTCATCGACGACTCGGTCGGCAAGGTCAACGACGGCTCGGCACTGGTGCACAAGGCCGGCGCGACCATGGGCGAAATCGTTGCCTCGGTGCAGCGCGTGACCGACATCATGGCCGAGATCTCCGCCGCTTCGCAGGAGCAGTCCGCCGGCATCGAGCAGGTCAACCAGACCGTCGTGCAGATGGATGAAACCACCCAGCAGAATGCCGCCCTGGTGGAAGAAGCCACTGCCGCCGCCCGCTCGATGGAAGAGCAGGCCGGCCACCTCAGCGATGCAGTGTCGATCTTCACCCTCGACGCGCAGGACGTGGTGGCACCGGTGGCGTTCGCCCCGCCAGCCTCGCGCGCCCCGGTGCGCCAGGTTGCCGCCGCACCGGCACCGGCCCGCCGCCCCGCCGCCCGCCCGGTTGCCACCGAACTGGCCGACGGCGACTGGCAGGAGTTCTAAGCCCGCCAGCGGCCTGTAAACCGGCACGGCAGAAGGCCCCGATACCCATCGGGGCCTTTTTGTTGACCCCCAGGTAGAGCCACGCCCTGCGTGGCTGCTCTACCTCCGGGCACCGCGCGCAGCCACCCATGGGGTGGCTCTACCAACGCAACCCACACACCGGGTAGAGCCACGCCATGCGTGGCTGCTCTTCCTTCCGGGCGCCGCGCGCAGCCACCCATGGGGTGGCTCTACCAGGCGCCACCCGCTCCAATCTGAATACGCTCAGTCACTACACCTCAATCGGCGCGCTCCCCGGCCGATAACAGCATTGCCTCGACACGATTGTCGACCCAAGACGCCCTGCACATGAATCTGATCAGCCGCTGGAACCAGTATTTCTCCAACCTGTCCGTCAGGCGCAAGCTCAACCTGCTTACCGCATTGATTGCCGTCGGCGTGATCGCCCTGGCCGTGATCGCTGCCCGCATGCAGTACCTGGACCTCACCGACACCCGCAAAGACAGCCTGAAGATCCAGGTCGAACTGACCTACGGCATCCTGGACCATTACCACCGCCTGGCCGAAACCGGCGAGCTGGATGACGCGGCAGCGAAGAAGGCCGCGCTGGAAGCCATCGAGCGCATGCGCGCCGACAACGATGCCTACTACTACAGCGTCTACGAC
>NZ_JBFULO010000411.1:0-3334 GCF_054049855.1 Stenotrophomonas sp. P5_B8
GCTTTGGGTCGAAGCGGTACACCGCCACCGCTTCGTTGACCTGCCCTACCGAAGCGCGTGCCACCAGTTCGGGGCGACCGTCGAAGTCGACGTCCAGCTGGCTCAAGCGCGCGTTGCCATCGGCATCGGCTACGCCGTCCAGACGCTGCTGCCGACCCGAGGGCAGCAGCAGCGCAATGGTGCCCTGCGTTTCCACGCGGGCGGTAGCGACCGTGCCCGGTCCAAGCACAATGCGCAGCTCCGCATCGGCTGCCGCCGCCTGCGCCACGGGCGCGCAGGCGGCCAACGCCAGCCCGAACAGCAGCACGCAACGCCCACGGGTGATCTCGTTCATGCCGGCCTCCTGCCGCGCCAAGGTGGCGCGCGTGCTCAGAACGATACTTCAACCGCCTGCTGCGCCCACAACACGGACTGATGACCGGTGGCCTGCTTCCACGCCAGCCGGATCGCTTCAATGTCCGCGCGGCGCTGCGGGGTGTTCTCGTGCAGCACCACCAGCACCTTGGTGCGCAGGCGGTTGGGCTCGGCCGCGCCGCGGAACAGCCACTGGCCGTAGGCGTCGAACACGGTCAGGCCGTCCGGAAAGCGCGGGGTGACTTCCTTGTCGAGAAAGGCGCGCCACTGCGCGTCGGTGATGCCTTCGGTCTGCGGTCGGTCGGCCACGCCGGTTTCTTCTCCCACACCGAAATAGAGCTCGCTGCGCACCCAGCCGGCAGCAGCATCGGGGCGCGCGGCGTCGCCCTGCAGGGTCGCCGTGGCGGTGGCGGGCGGGGTCGGCTTGGCGGCCGGGGCGGCAGTGGCACAGCCGCTGGTGGCCATAACCAGGGCGATCAGGATGGTGCGGAACTTCATGGACAACTCTCCGGAAACACAGGGACAGGCAGGGAAGGAGCGTGCCGGACATCCAGGTCCGGTGCAGATCGCCAACGGCTATCTGCTTATAACCACCCCGATGGGGCTTGCGTCACACAGGGACATCACGCGAAGATAATATATCGCTTCATCCGGATGGATTGGTAGCGCCGACCATTAGTCGGCGACGCCACTCCCCGTCCCCCCCCCCTCGTCGTCCTGCTGGAGTCCGCATGTCCCGTCCGTCCGCGTCGCGCCTTGGCCTTGCCATCGCGCTCGTCCTCTCCTCCCCCCTGCTCGCCCAGGATGCAACTGCGCAGGACGCGCCCGGCTCGGCCACCACGCTGGACACCGTGATCGTCACCGGCACCCGCGCGGTGGACCGCACCGTGCTGGAATCCACCTCGCCGGTGGACGTGCTCACCGCCGAAGACATCCGCAAGGCTGGCGTGGTCAACGGTGAACTGGGCAGCGCGCTGCAGGCGCTGCTGCCCTCGTTCAACTTCCCGCGCCAATCCAACTCCGGCGGTGCCGACCACATCCGCGCCGCGCAGCTGCGCGGGCTCTCGCCGGACCAGGTCCTGGTGCTGGTCAACGGCAAGCGCCGCCACACCAGCGCGCTGGTCAACACCGACAGCAAGATCGGCAAGGGCACCACGCCGGTAGACTTCAACGCCATTCCGATCAGCGCGATCAAGCGCATCGAAGTGCTGCGCGACGGCGCCGGCGCGCTGTACGGCTCCGATGCGGTGGCCGGGGTGATCAACGTGATTCTCGACGACGCCCCGGAAGGCGGCGCGTTCGAGGCCAGCTTCGGCGCCAACCACACCGACCTCAAGCCGATCGACCGCACCGTCACCGACGGCCAGACCAGCTATGCCAGTGCCAAGGTCGGCACCCGGCTGGGCGAAGACGGCGGCTTCCTGCGCGTGGGCCTGGAGCTGAAGAACCACGAAGGCACCAACCGCGCCGGCTTCGACCAGATCCCGCCGTGGGACCAGAGCGATACCAACCTGGCGCTGCAGGGCAAGCGCAATTACGTGCTTGGCGATGGCAAGACCCGTGACCTCAACGCCTGGATCAATACCGAGCTGCCGTTCGGTGAGACCTCCAAGTTCTATTTCTTCAGCACGTTCAACCAGCGCGACAGCGAAGGCGCCAACTACTTCCGCTACCCCGACAGCGACGCCAACTGGGCGCAGGTCTATCCCAACGGCTACCGCCCGATCTCCGAAGGCGAGAACCGCGACGTGCAGGCCGTGGCCGGTGCGAAGGGCCAATGGGGCGAGTGGAACTACGACGCCAGCCTGGATTACGGCACCAACCGCTTCACCTACCGCCTGCGCAACTCGCTCAACGCCTCGCTCGGTCCGACCAGCCCGACCCGCTTCAAAACCGGCGATTACCAGAACGAACTGACCGTGGCCAACCTCGACCTGGGCCGCGTGTTCAACCAGGGCGAGAACATCACCCACAGCCTCGGCCTGGGCGTGGAAGCGCGGCGTGACCACTACCAGACCCGTCCGGGCRACCCGAGCAGCTACGCCGCCGGCCCGTTCACCGATCGTCCGACCGGCTCGCAGGCCGGCGGCGGGCTGACTCCGCAGGATGCGACCTCGCTGTCGCGTGATGTGGCCAGCGCCTATGCCAGCCTGTCCAGCCAGTTCGGCGAGCATTTCTCCAGCGACCTGGCCGCGCGCTACGAACACAGCGATGACTACGGCGGCGAACTGACCGGCAAGCTGGGCCTGCGCTATGAATTCACCCCGGCCTTCGCGCTGCGCGGCGCGATTTCCAACAACTTCCGCGCGCCGTCGCTGGCGCAGATCGGTTACGAATCCACCTCCACCGGTTACAACGCCGCCGGCCAGCTGGTGCAGGGACGCGTGCTGTCGGTCAACAATCCCATCGCACGCGGCCTGGGCGCTTCTGACCTGAAGCCGGAGAAGTCGCTCAACACCAGCCTGGGCTTCACCAGCCGCATCGGCGACCACTTCGATGTGTCGTTGGACTTCTTCCAGATCGACATCGATGACCGCATCGCGCTGTCGGAAAGCATCACCGGCGATGCACTCACCGACTACGTGCAGCAGCAGTTCGGCGTGGCCGGCCTGCAGAGCGCGAGCTTCTTCGTCAACGCCGCCGACACCCGCACCCGCGGTGCCGAGCTGGTGAGCAACTGGCGGCAATCGCTGGGCGATGGCGAACTGCTGTTGACCGGTACCTACGCCTATACCAAGACCACGTTGAAGAACGTACTGGCCACCCCGGCCAGCCTGCTCGCGCTGGATCCGGAGTACGTGCTGTTCGGCGTGGAAGAAACCAACACCCTCACCGATGCCACCCCGCGCACCCGCGCCGCGCTCGCCGCCAGCTGGAGTGACGACCGCTGGTCGCTGAGCAGCCGGGTCAGCCGCTATGGCAGTGTCACCCGCGTGTTCAACTTCGGCGATGGCTTCGTCCCGCGCCAGACGTATGGGGC
>NZ_JBFULO010000412.1:0-3327 GCF_054049855.1 Stenotrophomonas sp. P5_B8
ATTGACTGAGCTTCGCCGTCCATACCTGCACTGATCTCTCTATCACTCAGAGAGCCTGCTAACGGAGACGGCGCAAGCTCGATGCCGCTCGCAACCGCGTTGATCGCTCCGACGCCTTTGTCTCGGCGCGCCTGCTCAGATGTGTGCCCCTCAGGGATTGCCACAAGGCTGCCTGCCTTACGGTAGTGCTCCAAGAGCTGCTCAAAGCTCGCCAACCCTTTCACGAAGATCCTCTCATCTCGACGCACTGCAATTCGCTGGCTCAGTTCACTGCGATCTGCCTTCGCCTGAGCGGTGCTGTGGGCGGAATGGGAATGAATGCGGTCGGAGATCATGGCGCGTATCCACTCAATCTCGCCTTTGCCGTTGATACGCCCGTCCAGGACTCGCGTCTTGGCTGCCAGCCCAGAGGCCTCCATGCGCCTAGTGGTCGCCAACAGATGAGCGTAGAAGTAGCGAGGATCGTCCTTGGTTGGCCGGTGATGGCTCGCTTGTAGCGCAAAGCCATATCGCTTGATCAGTGCATGCGAGATGTCGAGAACCAGGTCCCAACGCTCGCGGTCATCGAGCTCGTGCGGCAAGGCAATGGTGAAATCACGGCAAACGGTACTGTTGCGGCGGCGCTCTGCCGCCTCTGCTGCGGCCCAGAGGCGTTGCGGGTCATTAGTCCAAGCGGGCGCCCCAGAGGGAGCCACGCAGCAGGCCTGGATGATTCCAGCCCTGCCCCGGTAGTCATGTTTGACGCCGGATCTGGGATCAGTGAGCAAGAATCCGCCCCGGTAGGCGGCGGCTGCGAGGGCGGAATGACCCTTAGCTCGGCTGTAAGTTTTGATGCGTGTGTGTTCGATAGTCATAAGGCTTCCAGTGTCTTAGTCCATTGGTTATGGCTCAAGATTTGAGAAGCGCAATAGCTCGAAAACACCTTATTTATAGTGCTTTTGTTGCCTGTTATGGTTCACGCTCGCACCTGATTGAACAAGAAGAACCGAGCATCACGAACGCTTCGGGTGCAGAAAACTTCTGTTACTTTACCAGGATGCCCGCCATGTAAAACCACCAATCGTTGACGAAGATCAAAACCCCGTTAGCCTAATGGAAAATAAGGGGATAAAGGTGGATAGAAAAAGAGTACAAGCAAGGCTTAGCCAGTTGGGAGTGGCACTTTCGAACGAGAAGAGCGAAAAAGGCTGGTTGACTCAAGCCATGCATGGCGGTGCATCGACACATTACTTCCCTAAGTTGTCGTCAGCTCTAGCGCATTGGGATGGAATTGCAATGTCGCACCTCGAGCACCGACACGTGATGGACCAAATTTTCAACCATACCTTTGATACAGGCAGCCAAGAAGAAAAAGAGCAATTTATTCGGTGGATTGAAGATGCTGACACGCCTCCGGAAGTCGCTTACCGTGCGGCGATTACGCCTTTTGAACTCCCAAAGAATTGGCGAAAATCTGCCAGCGCCATCTTCACACCAGACAAGCCTATTGACCGATCATGGGCAGACTACTACGCTCGTGAGAAGTTAGTCGCGCTGCTCTCAAAGAGCTAGCGAGCCGTTCGTCTTCAAAGAAAAGTGGACAAGGACCGTCAACGTGCAACCTCTGAAAAACTGGATAGAAGCCGAACTCGGCGTTCCGCCAAACTCGACATTGAATGCGCTGGCGGCTACGTTCCAGATGGCGCTGCTTGAACTGCAAAAAAATAACATCACAGCGGATCATGATGAAGAGACAATCACCGCAGCTATCCTGGGTGCYTTTACGGCAGTCGCTCCATTCTGCTGCTTAGCCTACCAGCCCGCTCCCTCACCACACCACCTTTGGGTGAGATATGCCAAAAGCGGCACCGGGCTGATGACAGAACCAGGACGCGGGGCTGATTTCGCGCTGGTCATTTGCATGCCGGATGGCAGTTTTCGCCTCTCCGTATTTCAGGCAAAAATGGATAAGGGAGCCGGAACGTTTTCAATCAGGCATATCTCGCCAGCGAGAGCAAACCCACCAAAGCTACCTGAACCACAGTTCCTGAGACTTGCTGATTACGGGCTCGATATACTAAATGACTTAGCAGACCCCAATATAAATCCAGTCTTTTCAAACCTACACTGGTTACATTATCTGGTTTACGAGAGCAATCAAATTCGCTGTAGCGCGATTACGAATCACCAGCCTACATATACGTTGATTAGCGCACAAAAGGCTGTAATTGTGAAAGCATGCGTAAATCTATGGGGGAACAATATTCAGAGCTTTCCGAAAGGATGGAAGGAAACGGTGGGAGGATTGTGGTCGCCCTTGGTTCTTCCTAATCAGCAAATACTCGGTAACGTTCTCTTCCACCAATTGCTAACGAAGGGCGCGGACGAGCTAGCAACACCCATTACAGGCTGGCTCATCCTAGATGACATCACCAAGGCACGCAAAGCAGTGGATATTCTAGCTGAACACATGCCCGTTTATAGCGCAAAAACCAGACCCGGCCCGAACCCAACGCCGTTTGGCCCTAACTCTTCACCATTAGGAACTAAGACATCCGTAAGGACGGCGAATGTGATGATCCCGGATGACTCCGCCCATCTTCCGCGCCAAACCGATCTAAGCGATGACGGAGCAGGGCTGGGATCAGAGAAACCGCAAGGCCCTAGGCGCGGGCCTGGCAATAAGAAATAGACACCCAACCGCACAAGCTGGACATTTGAAAGCAAGAGCGCCTCATCCGAAGAAATGCATCAGCGTGCAACTAACCACCGCGAGCGCTCAGCCAATTGCCAAATCGAACATACCGCAATCGGGAGACTTTTCCTGCCAGAAGATCTTGATGAATACGCTCTACAACTTTATTTTCGACTGACGAACTAACCATTCCAACGACGGCGCAAGAGCACGATCAAGTCCTCCACAATGCGTTGCGTGTCCATCGTTAGCGCCTGTCTGACCTGGTGGGCTGGCGTTAGGAGGACGGGCTCCTGGTGCTCTCCCTGCCGCCAGGGCACTTGCATGCTGTTTGGACTCGCCTCTTGTTCCGCCCGGGTCCGCCAAGCACCTGCATGCTCTCCGAGCAGCCGCACCGCAGGAACGACATGGCTAAGCCGTTCGGTTGGGTCGATATTAGCCAGAAGCCACACGGCGTAGCTGATCGCAGCTTCAAGCTTTCCGGTGATATCTTCTTCTACGACGACCGATAGCCCCATGCCGCACTCTGGTGGCGGAACAGGCAAACTGATCAGGAGATCCCCGTTGGGCCACAGTCGAACGGACGCGCCGTCACTACGCTGGCCTTTCTGGCCCAAGACAAGCGACTCGCCGGACAAGCCTGCCTGCATCCC
>NZ_JBFULO010000413.1:0-3327 GCF_054049855.1 Stenotrophomonas sp. P5_B8
CAGCGTGCCCTCGGCATCGCGGCGCTGGATGCCGTAGTTCATGATCGACAGCCATATCTCACCGTTGGGCGCTTGGCGGATCAGATCGATGCGCTGGCGTACATCCGCACCACCGCCGATCTTCCATTCGCGCACCTGCCCGGTACGCGGCTGGAACAGGTTCRGGCGCCCGGCGCGACCGATCCACAGCGCGCCATCGGCACGCGGCAACACCGACCAGTTCGCCCCCACCCCGAGGACATTTTCATCGGCGATCTGGCGCAGCGTGCCGCGCTCGTCCAACCGGTAGATGCCGTGGGCGCCGGACACGTAGAAGTCGTTGCCCGCCGCCGCCACGCCGAGCAGATACACACTGTCCAGCGGCTTGCCGTCCAGCTGGTACCAGGTGGAGAAGCGCCGCCAGTCCGGCGGCAGGTAGGCCAGGCCCTGGGTGAGCATGGCCACCCACAGCCCGCCCTCGTGGTCCTGCAACATGTCCAGCACGCCGCTGCGCGCGGTCAGGAAGCCACTGCCGCCATCCCCGGCCAGCAGTCGCACGTCGCCCTGGTCGCCCCGGTAAAGGCCATCGGCGGTACCAAGCCAATAGCCGCCGTTGCGGTCGTGTACGACCGTGGCCGCGCGGACGTCGGCGCTCAGTGTCCACGGTGCCCTGCGTGCACTGCCATCGGCATCGATGCGGAACAGCCCGCCCTCGGTGCCGGCCCAGATCGTGCCGTCCGGCTCCCGGGTCAGGCGGAAGACGCTTTTGCCACCCAGCACCTCGGTGGCGATGCGGGTGAACCGCTGTCCATCCCAGCGCGCCACGCCACTGCCGGTGCCGACCCAGACCCGCCCCTGCGGATCGGCCAACAGGCTGTAGATGGTGTCGTCGGGAAGACGGGCCGGGTCGGCAGGATCGGCCCGGTAGCGCACCAAGGTGCCGTTTTCCTCGCGGCGGCAGATGCCGTGGCGGTTGGTGCCGATCCACAGCGACTTGCCCGCATAGGCCAGCGACCACACCTGCCCCTCGCAGCCCGCCTCGAGGTCGGGGAAGCGCTGAAAGCGCTCGCGACCGGGCGGCAACATGGACAGACCAACACCACTGATGCCCACCCATACACGGTCGAGCGGGTCCACCAGCAGCGTTTCGATCTCGTTGCCGGGGAGCGAGCCGGGGTCGGCCGGATCGTTGCGCCACACGCGCAGCCCGACGCCATCCACCCGTGCCAGGCCATCATTGGTGGCCGCCCAGACGTAACCTTGGCGATCCTGCGCCAGCGCCAGCACCATCCGCGATGGCATGCCTTCGGCGGCACCCAGCCGGCGCATGCGTGGCGTCTCTACCGAGGCTCCTGCCGATGTCACTGCGGCCCACGAGGCTGCCGGCAGCGTGCATAACGCCAGTACCAGCAACACGATGCCCGCGTACCCGCCACGCGTTCCCATCGCCATCCAGATCTCCTTGTAGCCGCAGATTGTCCCACAGCGCCTGCGGTGGCGCCCGGGCGGCGCTGCCGCACCACCTGCGCGTATCGCTGGAACAGCCTGTTGCCGCGCGGTGCGGGCCCGGCCCGCGCCACGATCTGTTGCAGCCATGGCACTGCTGGCACCGACGGGGCTATGCGTATGATCGACGCTGTCCTCCATGGAGCCCGGCCATGACCCTGCGCCTGACCCTTGCCCTGCTGCTGTGCACCGCTCCACTGGCGGCCCGGGCCGCCGCCGATACCTACCGGCTCGACCCGGTGCACACCCGCGTGCTGTTCGCGGTGGAGCACGCCGGCTTCTCGCATGCGCTGGGCACGGTGTCCGGCAGCGAAGGCGTGCTGGAATTCGATCCGCAGGACTGGCCCGCGGCCAGGCTGAGCGTCACGGTGCCAATCCAGCGCCTGGACCTGGGCGATGACAAGTGGAACAAGGCCACCGCCGCGCGCAACCTGCTCGACACCGGGCGCTTCCCGCAGGCGCGCTTTGTCTCGACCCGGGTTGAACCGATCGATGCTACCCATGCCAACGTCATCGGCGACCTGACCCTGCATGGGGTGACCCGCGAGGTGACCCTGGCAGTCACCCTCAATGCACTCAAACGCCACCCGCTGCCGCCATTCCGCCGTACCGCCGGTTTCTCGGCCACCGCTACGCTCAGCCGCAGCGCGTTCGGCGTTGCCGGCTGGCCGTCGATGATCGGCGACGAGGTGCAGCTGCGGATCGAAGCGGAAGCCGTTCGCGACAGCAGCGCCACCGATCCGCAGCCCGCACCGGCCACCCCCGTATCCCCACAGCCGGTCGAGGAGACCACGCCATGACCGCCAAGAACACCGCCACCCGCTGGGGCGGCGTCAGCCAGACCCTGCACTGGTTGATCGCCCTGCTGATCCTTGCCCTGGGCATCGTCGGGCTGACCATGGGCGAATTCCCCAAGACCCCGAAGTACTTCTGGATCTACACGATGCACAAGTCGATCGGGATCACCGTGCTGGCCCTGGTGGTCGCGCGGCTGGGCTGGCGCCTGTACGCCGGCGCGCCCGATCCGGTGGCGGGCACGCCGACCTGGCAGGAACGCATTGCCTCGGCCACGCACACGCTGCTGTATGTGCTGATGTTCGCCATCCCGCTGTCGGGCTGGCTGTACGACTCGGCCAGCGGGCTGCGTCCATTCCGCTGGTTCGGGCTGGTCGAGGTACCCAAGCTGAGCGGGCCGGACGAGCGCGTCACGCAGGTCTCCCACGCCATCCACGAGTGGGGTTTCTGGCTGCTGATCGCGGTGGTGCTGGCCCACGCCGGCGCCGCGCTTTACCACCATTTTTACCAACGCGATGCCACCCTTGCGCGCATGCTCCCGCAGCGCTGGCTTGCCTCCCCCCAGAAGGATTGACCATGAACATCAAGCTCAACTCCCCCGCCGCGGTCGCCGCCGCCCTCGCCGGCCTGCTCGCCACCGCACCGGTGCTGGCCGCCGACTACGTGCAGGCCCCCGGCTCGGTGCTCGCGTTTGCGACCAAGTACGACGGTGAGGTCTTTACCGGCACCTTCCCGGGCTTCGACACCACGCTCAGCTTCGACCCCGCCAAGCTGGACGGTTCCAGGCTGGAAGTGACCATTCCGCTGGCCGGCGCCAAGAGCGGCAACAGCGACCGGGATTCGACCCTGCAGGGCGCGGACTTCTTCAACGTCGGCAAGTTCGCCCAGGCCAAATACAGCGCCAGCAAATTCCGTTCACTGGGCAACAACCAGTACGCCGCCGACGGCACCCTGGAACTGCGCGGGGTCAGCAAGCCGGTCACCCTGACCTTTACCTGGACCCCGGGCGCGCAGCCGGTGCTCAGCGGCAAGGCCACGGTCAAGCGC
>NZ_JBFULO010000414.1:0-3315 GCF_054049855.1 Stenotrophomonas sp. P5_B8
AACCCGCGCAAGCGGGTTTTTTCGTTTCTGGCGTTCGATGACACGCGCTTGGAACGCACGACTTTCGCGACATGCAGCGCGGTGATGTGGCAGCGCGCGACCGTCGAAATTTTCCGCGACATGCTGTTGACACAATTTCAGTTCTCCCGCAGAATTCTCCTCCTGAGTCGCCCAGGTGGCGGAATTGGTAGACGCACTAGCTTCAGGTGCTAGCGGGGGCAACTTCGTGGAGGTTCGAGTCCTCTCCTGGGCACCATGACTCAGACAATGATCAAACCCGCGCAAGCGGGTTTTTTCATGTGTGGGGTTTGGGGTTTGTTTCTTTTTTTAGAAGCCAAGGCCAGAGCCCAGAGCCAGAGCCCAGAGCCAGTGCGTTGCGTTTTTGCCTGCGCCGGGCTGGGCGGGGRTGTGTGRGTTCGCGGGACACGCCGTGAATCCRTCCSTGGAGGCTCGCRYACGCCATCCATGGCGTACGACGGTCCCGCGAACCCACACACCCCCGCCCCAGACAGTGGGCCGGTGCGCATCGAAGAAGCAGAAGAGCGAAGGACAAGCACGGCAGAACTCGTGCTCGTTTTTGTGCTCGTTTTTGTGCTCGTGGGTGTTCGTGCTCGTGGGTGTGGGTTTGGGTTTGGGTTTGGGTTTGGGTGTGGTTGGTTTCGGTTTCGGTTGTGGATGTGGAATTGGTGTTGGCTGTTCGTTGCGTACCAGCCAACTGTCTGGGATGGGTACGGGTGGGTTGGCGGGACCGTCATGCGCCATGGATGGCGCATGGGAGCCTCCAAGGATGGATTTACGGCGTGTCCCGCCAACCCACCCGTACCCATCCAAGCCCGTAGAGGCGCACACCCACAGCCGTTGCCCTGCCGTTGCCCTGCCGTTGCCCTGCCGTTGCTCTGCCGTTGCTCTGCCCCTGCTCCACCTTCGCCTCGCGCGCAAAAACAAACGCCCACAAAAAAACCCCGCCTTCCGACGGGGTTTTTTCGTATCAGCTCACCCGCTGATCAATGCCCACCGGCCGACGCTGCACCTGCGCCCGCACCGAACGGCGGTTTGGCCAGCCACAGGAAGGCGATGATCGCCAGGAAGATCCAGCCCAGCAGGAAGAAGATGTCGTTGAAGCCCATCTGCGAGGCCTGGTGGTTGATCATGTTGTTCAGTACCGCCGCGCCATGTTGCACGTCACCCTGCCCCATCGCCGCCACCTGATCCTGCATGCCCGGCTGATAGACCGAAATGTGCTCGGTCAGATCCGCATGGTGCACCTGCGTCCGGCGCGCCCACAGCCACGTCGTCAACGATGCCGCGAAACTGCCGCCCAGCGTCCGCAGGAACGTTGCCAGGCCCGAACCCGCCGCGATCTCGCGACCGTCCAGGTCCGACAGCAGGATCTGCAGCACCGGCATGAAGAACAATGCCACGCCGATGCCCATGATCAACTGCACGCCCGCCACGTGGGTGAAGTCCACCTGCAGGTTGAAGCCCGAGCGCATGAAGCTGGTGAAGGACAGGAACACGAACGCAAACGAAGCGATCATCCGCATGTCGAAACGCGACGCATATTTGCCCACGAACGGCGTCATGATCACCGGCAGGATGCCGATCGGTGCCGTCGCCAGGCCCGCCCAGATCGCCGTGTAACCCATGTCGCGCTGTAACCACTGCGGAATCAGCAGCGACACACTGAAGAAGGCCGCATACGCCACCACCATCGCCAGCGTACCGGCGCGGAAATTGCGGTGCCGGAACAGCTTCAGATCCACGATCGGGTCCTTGTCGGTCAGCTCCCAGATCAGGAACACCGTCAACGCCACCACCGCCACACAGGCCAGCACCACGATCTTGGGAGAGGAGAACCAGTCTTCGTCGTTGCCCAGGTCGAGCACCAGCTGCAGTGCGCCCACGCCGATCACCAGGGTGATCAGGCCGACGTAATCCATCTTCGGCTTCTCGATCTGCTCCGGGCGGCCCTTCAACTGGCTGCCCACCACCATCGCCGCGAAGATACCCAGCGGCACGTTGATCAGGAAGATCCATTCCCAACTGTAGTTGTCGGTGATCCAGCCGCCCAGGATCGGGCCGCAGATCGGCGCCACCACCGTGATCATCGCCAGCAGCGCCAGCGCCTGCCCACGTTTTTCGCGTGGATAGATCGACACCAGCAGGGACTGGGTGATCGGATACATCGGCCCGGCCACGAAGCCCTGCAGCGCGCGCGACAGCACCAGCATGCCCATGCTCTGGGCCAGGCCGCACAGCAGCGAGGTGATCACGAAGGCCAGCGTCGCCCAGATGAACAGCTTGCGTTCGCCGAAGCGGCGGCTCAGGAAGCCGGTCAGCGGCAGGGCGATCGCGGTGCTGACCGCGAACGAAGTGATGACCCAGGTGGCCTGCTGCGAACTGGCGCCGAGGTTGCCGGCGATGGTGGGCAGCGAGACGTTGGCGATGGTGGTGTCGAGCACCTGCATGAACGAGGCCATCGCCAGGCCGACGGTGCACAGCGCGACGCTGGGCGGCAGGAAACCGGCGGCCGCACCGGGCGCCGACGGTGCGCCCGGGGTGCCGGGCGCGGCGGGAGCTTGTGCGGACATGATGGCCTCAGTTCGCCTTGGCCTGCTGCGGCAGGTTGCCCTGGATGATCATATGGATCATGTCATCGGCGCTGTGCAGCTGCTTGGCGTAGACGTCGGTGTCGAACACCTGGCCCTTGGCAAACTGCGTCGGCAGCACGGTGCCCTTCTGGTCGCGCAGGCTCACTTCGGCCTTGATCGACAGACCGATGCGCAGCGGATACTCGGCCAGCTGCTTGGCATCGATGGCGATGCGCACCGGAACGCGCTGCACGATCTTGATCCAGTTGCCGCTGGCGTTCTGCGCCGGCAGCAGCGAGAACGCCGAACCGGTGCCCAGGCCCAGGCTATCGATGCGCCCCTTGTACTTGACGTCACCGCCGTACAGGTCCGAACGCAGCTCCACTTCCTGGCCCAGGCGCATGTGGCGCAGCTGGGTTTCCTTGAAGTTGGCTTCCACCCACATCTGTTCGGTGGGCACCACCGCCATCAGCGCAGTGCCCGGCTGCACGCGCTGGCCGACCTGCACCGAGCGACGGGCGACATAGCCGCTGACCGGCGCGACGATGCCGGCGCGGGCGTTGTTGAGGAACGCCTGGCGCAGCTGCGCGGCAGCGGCCTGCACGTCCGGCTGGGTAGCGATCACGGTGTCATCGACCAGCGCATTGCTGCGCTCGAAGGTTTCGCGCGAACCGGCCACGGCCGCTTCGGCGCCGGCCAGCTCGTCGCGGGCGTGGGCCAGTTC
>NZ_JBFULO010000415.1:0-3315 GCF_054049855.1 Stenotrophomonas sp. P5_B8
GTTCATGGAGTCTTCGAGGAGCGCATTTTCTGGAACAATTTTTCTGATAATTGGGACTCTGATTATGGCTTTATCAGAGATTTTTCCAGCGCTGGTTGCTTAGCCGGGATTGGCTTCTCCGGTGCCTGGCTCAGTGCTAGCCATAAGAATACGACCGCGGTAGCTGCCGCACTTGTGCAAAGTGATGTTTTGTAAAAAATGCGCTTGGTCATACGTGCATCCCATCAGTTCGGTTGCAGGCTAGGGTGCGTTTGTTATTTGTCAATAGGTGAAACGCCCCTGGCCATCCTCCTTTCGGCTATGGACCATCCCACGAGCATCCTCAATCTGCTGCTCCGCCCCGACCAACTGCTCATCGCGGTCGATACGTGGGCCGAGGACGCACTGACTCAGAAGCCGTCGGTGGGCGCAAAGCTGCTGCTCATCCCGCAACACAATTTAGTGCTGGCCAGCCGCGGCTCCGCCCAGCTTTTCTTGAAGATCTACGAGCTGTGCCTTCAGGCCAGCTTCCGCGCGGACTTCACCATGGAGCAGCTCATGGCCGAGCTGGGGCTGGTCGTGGACCACCTTTGGCCGAACTACCTTCAGGCAGCCGCGGAGGCGGGCATGGCGCGGGACATCCTGCACAGCGAGCTTGTTCTGGGCGGCTGGTCACCGAAGAATGGCCGGATGATGGCCACGGCCTATGCCAAGGATGTCGGCGGTGGTCCGGCACGGGTGCAGCCGCTGGAAGGCGGCGTGGCCTAACCTGGGGAGCCGCTACGCGGGCGGCAATACAGCTTCAAACTTAGGGCCGACTTGGAGGCTGGACGGCTGCAGACGGCCTTCCTCAACAGGAGCACGGGGCGAACCGTTGCTGGAGGGGGCTGCTGGTTGCCGATATGCGCAAGGGACAAGTGATCATCACCGACGTGGCGGGGCTGTAATCTCACCGTCACGCCTCAATCGGTTGCATGTGCTCGAAGGCGGACTTGCAGGTTGATGGGAGTTCCCTGCGGATAGACTCTGGGCACCTTATTAGAGGTCCAACAAGTTGTCCCCACTTGGGGTCCGAAGCTTGGCTCGCTTCCCTTTGGCATGATTATTGGGCTACAGGCGGCTACTGTGAACGCGGTCGCTTGGCTGGCGAGGACAGGCCTGGTTGTTTTCCACACTTGAGGCCGGAAGGCCGTGATTGAGAGCGGGCGGGGGTCAAATGACGCGCAATTTCCATGACCAGCGTTCGGGCGGCCAATCCACCTCCCCAAGCCAGCTTGGGGGAGGTATTCATGTCCGTCCCCTTAACAGAAGGGGTGCGGGAACCTTATACAGCGAGCGACCAAGCCGATTCGAGCCGTCGCGTATTCACGCCCAGGACTCTGATCTCAAGAGATGATGCTCAGGAGAAAGGAAGTCGAGAGGAAAGGAGAACAGCCATGAACCGCGCGAATGAGACGGAGGTCCGCTGGCTCAGTTTTCGCCTCCGGAACGGCCAGTCGATTGGTCCAGAGAAGCTGCGGGCTGCTTGGGAACAGGCCGCGGAGACAAGGAGGTGTGCCGTCCGAAGAGAGGTCTTGCCGGGCGGTCTAGCTGTTTACTCGCTCTACGGCCCAGGGTTTCTCATCTCACCTCAAAAGGCAGAAGAAAGCATTCGGGCGTTTCTTACAAAAGAAGGCTATCTTTTCACCATGACACACGTGGTTGGGAAAGAAAGAAGCCCCACCTGACCTAAACTAGTCTTGCAAATCCTACGATTATGAAGAGCAAAAGCCGGACACGAGCCGATCTGCGAGATCCGTGGCGCTCATTGGCCTGGCTAAGGCAAAACCCTGTATTTCGTCGCAGCCTAAGCTCTGCAACAAAGAGACTTGCTCCTCGGTTTCGGCTCCCTCGGCCACCGTCATGTATCCCAAGCCGTGAGCCAAGCCGATGATGGCGCGAGCCTTGAGAAGTGAGCGTTCGTCTGTTGCCAAATTGTCGATCAGGGATTTGTCGAGCTTCAAGATGTCCATTGGAAGCTCTGTCAAATATGCAAAGTTGCTGTATCCACTTCCGAAATCATCCACGGCGAGGCGGATCCCGGCCAAGGCCATGAGTTTGAGCTGCCGACCTGGCAGCGAGTCTGCCCGAAGCCACTCCCCTTCAGTGATTTCTATTTCTACGTCTTCGCAGGAAAGGCCTTTCGATTTGATCTTTGCGATGAGCCGTTCGGCGGCGTCGGCGCGGGCTACATCTTTGGCGGACAGGTTGATGGAAAGCCCCAGCGTCAAGCCGAGCCTTCGCCAGGCGGACAGTTGGTCGAGCGCGTGGTCAACGACCCACTCAGTGACGCCCTCCATCAATGCGGTTCTCTCAAACACGGGAATGAACTCCGCCGGGCTGACGGAGCCCAGATGAGGATGGTTCCACCTTATGAGCACCTCGGCAGAGACCGGCTGCAGGTCGCTGGATCGAAATCTCGGCTGGTAGACCAGATGGAATTCGTCTTCCTTCAAGCCGCGCTGGGCGTCGGCGGCAAGCCGATAGCCCCGTCTCAGCCCGTCATCCCTGCCTGCCGAGTACCAGGCGAAGGAGACTTGGTCCGCTATGGATGCATGCAAGCCAATGAGCATCCTTCGGATCACGTCATCCGCACCGTCCACACCCAGCGTCACCGCACAGATCCCCGCATGAAAAAGAGGGGACATCGGGACAGCCGCAGCGACCAGCGGCCGAAGCATCCGCGAACGCAGCTCCTCGACTAGCCGCTCCACATCTTCAGCAGTGGGTAGGTCGACGAGAAAGGCAAAACGCGTCACGCCAACGTGATAGACGACCGCCAAGCCTTCAAGCGCAACGTTGAAGCGCACGCCTGCCCGCTTAATGAGGGCCTCTAGTGGGCCCATCCCCAGCACCTGGCCAGCTTCGTTTGCCCTTGGAAGATCAAAGATGTCAACGAGCACGGCATAGAGCGCCTTGTTAGGTTCTCTCTCCGACCAACCTGCATAGTCGATCGTGAACTGGTGGCGGTTGGGCAGCCCGCTCACGGGCTCTCGCCGCCCTGAGAGCACCCGCAACTCCAGTTCATTCATCGCAGCACGGGCCAACGTCTCAAGCTGTCGCGTCTCTGCCGTTGTAAATACCCGAGCCACCTTGTCCATGACGCACAGGGCGCCGATCGGCGTGCCGTTCTGGGCGATCAGCGGGCACCCCGCATAGAACCGTAAGTAAGGCTCGCCATCGACGAGCGGGTTCTTCGCGAAGCGCTCGTCCTGTTGAAGGTCGCTGACGACCAGGGTTCTTCCCTGACTAATGGTGTGCGAACAAATCGAGTCGTGGATGGTGGTTTCTGTGACC
>NZ_JBFULO010000416.1:0-3288 GCF_054049855.1 Stenotrophomonas sp. P5_B8
CTACGAAGGCCTGGTGAAGAGCACCAACGGCCAGGACGACACCGGCACGACCTCGGACTTCGACTTCAAGGAACTGTCCTACGGCGCCGATGGCTACCTGTTCAATGATCGTCGCCACAGCTTCAAACTGTACGGCAGTTACCAGTTGACCCCGCAGTGGCAGCTGGGCGCGAATCTGCTGGTGCAGTCCGGGACGCCGATCAGCTGCCTGGGCGGCGGCAACGGCACCTTCGATACCGACTTCGGCTATCGCGGTGTGTTCCACACCTGCAACGTCGGTATGGACGACCTTTCCAAGGTGGGGAGCAGTGGACGCACGCCGTGGACGATGTCGGTCAACCCGAACGTGGTGTATTCGCCGGCCGCGCTGCCGGGGCTGAGCGTGCAGTTGTCGGTGATCAACCTGTTCAATTCGATCAAGCCGGTGCAGGTGTATGAGGCGCGCTACGACGTCAATTCCGCCGGGACGGTGACCGACTACTTCAACTACGGCAAGGCGCGCTACTACACCACGCCGCGGTATGCGCGGCTGCAGGTGCAGTACGACTGGTGAGGGCGTCGGCACCCCACAGAAAGGACGCTCCTGTCCCGATGGAGGGAGCGTCCTTCTGCGAAGGCCTTGGCGCGTGGCGCACGGCGATATGCGTGTGGCTTGGTCGCCTGGGCGCCGTGTGGATCAAGTGCTGTCTCCGCTCTGGCATGTCGCGAGCGTGAGGGCCCCGTAGCGGCCGGGGGCGTCGCCGGAAAGGGCATGGGGGCCCAGCGCCCGCCCCCCGACCCCCGCGTCTGACAGGTCGTAGCGCGCGTTCCGTGCCTGCGGGAGCGATGGGAGAAAAACAAAAAAATGCCGCCTACAAAGGCGGCATTTTTGCTCCGGCACGTGGCCCGAGCCTCAGCAACGCCAGATGTTACTGACGCAGCGGAATCACGCGGATCTCCACGCGGCGGTTCTGCGCGCGGCCTGCGTCGGTGCTGTTGTCGGCGATCGGATACGCCTTGCCGGCGCCGAGGGTTTCGATGCGCGCGCCCTGCACGCCCTGGGCGGTCAGGTAGGCGGCGACCGAGTCGGCGCGTTCCTTGGACAGGCGATTGTTGACCGCGTCGCTGCCAATGCTGTCGGTGTGGCCGACCACTTCGATCATGGTCTGGTTGTATTCGGCCAGCGTGCTCGCCACGCCGTTGAGCGAGCCGTAGAACTGCGGCTTCAGCGTGGATTTGCCGAAATCGAAGGTGATGCCGTCCGGCAGGTTCAGGGTCAGGTTGTCGCCATCACGCGACACATCGATACCGGTGTTGGCGGTACGTTCGCGCAGCGCGCGTTCCTGGCGATCCTGGTACTGGCCGATCGCCGCACCACTGAGCGCGCCGATACCGGCACCGATCATCGCGTGCTGGCGGCGCTCGGTAGCGCTGTTGCCGCTGAGCAGACCGGCGGCCACGCCCACGGCAGTACCGATCAGCGCATTGCGGCCGGTCTTGTTCTGCTGCTGGGTCGGGTTGCCGTAGGGGTCGGACTGGACGTACGAACCGCCGGTGGCGCAGGCCGACAAAGCGGCGGCGGTCATAAGGGCCAGGGCCACGTTACGGGTTGCGGGTCGGATCATGATGTTCTCCTTGGTTACCGGTGTATCGGCGTGCGGGCGGGAAAGAGCATAAACAGCCTGACGCGATGCCGACATGACGACACGTGCGGCCGTCTCCCCCGCGTTCAGGTTTCTGACCCGACCTGTCCGGCGCCGCTCATGCCCCGCCGGTATGCCGGTACGCCGCCAGCGCCGCATCGCGCCCGGCGGCCAGATCGACCAGCGGCAGCGTCGGATAGGACGGTGCGTGTTCGGCCAGCAGGTGTGGATGCTGCCAGGGCGCAAAGCGCGCCTTCAACGGCAACGCAGCCAGTTCGGGCACCCAGCGGGTGATGTAACGCGCCTGCGGATCGAACTTCTCCGATTGGGTCACCGGATTGAAGATGCGGAAATACGGCGCCGCATCCGCCCCGGTGCCGGCCACCCACTGCCAGCCCATGGTGTTGTTGGCCAGGTCGGCATCCACCAGCGTGTCCCAGAACCAGCGCGCGCCCTCGCGCCAGTGCTGGCGCAGGTGCTTGCACAGGAAACTGGCCACCAGCATGCGTACCCGGTTGTGCATGTAGCCGGTGGCCCACAGCTCGCGCATACCCGCATCGATGATCGGAATGCCCGTGCGCCCCTGCTGCCACGCCTGCAACTGCCCCGCATTGGGCGCGGCCCAGCGGAAGCCGTCGAAGCGCGGGTTGAGGTTGTGGTCGGTGGTCTGCGGGAAGTGATGCAGCAGGTGGTGGGAGAATTCACGCCAGCCCAGTTCGCGGATGTAGCCATCGATGTCGGCGTCGCGGCTGGCACTGCGCGCCGGCTGCAACTGATGCACGACCTGCCACGGCGCAATCTCGCCGAAATGCAGATGCGGGGACAGCAGCGAGGTGCCCACCCGGTCGGGCAGGTCACGCTGCTGCCGATAGCCGTTGAGCGCCCCGTCGATGAACACCGTCAACGCCTCCTGCGCGCCCGCCTCGCCCGGCTGCCAGTGCGTCCAGAACCCGGCATCCCACGGCAACGTGGCCGCCAGGCCGAGCGTATCGAGCGCCTCGCCCTGCAGCGGATGGGCCGGCAGCGACGCCGGCGCACGGACCGGCGCGGGCAGCTGCAGGCGGGTGAGTGCGTTGCGCCAGTACGGAGTGAACACCTTGTACGGGCCACCCTGCAGGGTGGTGATATCCCATGGCTCCAGCATCAGGCTGCCGTTGTGGCTCTGCGCCTCGATGCCCTGCTCGCGCAGGTCGCGCTTGATCCTCGCATCGCGCGGCTGCGTGGCCGGTTCGTACTTGCGGTTCCAGTACACCGCCACCGCACCGGATGCGGCGATCAACCGCTCAAGTTCGGCCTGGCTGTCGCCGCGACACAGCACCAGCGACGAGCCACGGCCACGCAGGTCTGCATCGAGCGCGGCCAGCGAACGGTGCAGCCAGGCATTGGACGCGCCACCGGGCGCCCAATCGCCTTCCTCATGCGGCGCATGGATATAGACCGGCACCGGCACGTGTCCAGCATCCAGCGCGGCCTGCAAGGCCGGGTTGTCCTGCAGACGAAGATCTCGGCGGAACCACACCAGCGCTAGCGACACGACGACCGTCCAATGAGAGGAAACAGGGCGCATGATAGCCAGCGCGCGTGAAAGACGGTGCCGGTCGTCGCCGCGCGGATACGGTTGTGCCTCCCCGAGGCGATGGCCAGTCTTCGCCTCCTTCCCTGCAAC
>NZ_JBFULO010000417.1:0-3280 GCF_054049855.1 Stenotrophomonas sp. P5_B8
GCCTCCAAGGGCATGGGCGCCCAGCGCCCGACCCACCGATTCCCGCGCCGAAAAACGCTCAGAGCGCACTCCGTGCGTGCGCTACATATGCGCGAAGAACCAAACAAAAAGGCGGGGATATCCCCGCCTTTCTGCTATGCCACCGTTACTGCTAAATCAAGTCAATGCAATCGACTTGTTCTTGCGTTCGGCCAGGCGCTTTTCCAGGTAGTGGATGTTCTGCCCACCGGCCTGGAAACCCTTGTCGCGCATGATCMGCTGCTGCAGCGCGACGTTGGTCTTGATCCCGTCCACCACCATCTCGCTCAGCGCCACGCGCATGCGCGCGATCGCGGTCTCGCGGTCCGGGCCGTGCACGATCAGCTTGCCGATCATCGAATCGTAGTTCGGCGGTACGCGGTAGCCACTGTAGATGTGGGTATCCACGCGCACGCCGGGGCCACCGGGCGGATGGAAGGCGGTGATCTGGCCCGGGCTCGGCACGAAGGTTTCAGCATCTTCGGCGTTGATGCGGCATTCGATCGCGTGGCCGGTCAGCACCACGTCGCTCTGCTTGATGGTCAGCTTCTGGCCGGCGGCGATGCGCAGCTGTTCGCAGACCAGATCGATACCGGTCACCATCTCCGTCACCGGATGTTCCACCTGCACGCGGGTGTTCATTTCGATGAAGTAGAAACGGCCGTCTTCGAACAGGAACTCGAAGGTGCCCGCGCCGCGATAACCGATGCGGATGCACGCTTCCACGCACACCTTGCCGATCTGCTCGCGCATCTCCGCACTGATGCCCGGGGCCGGCGCTTCTTCCACCACCTTCTGGTGGCGGCGCTGCATCGAGCAGTCGCGCTCACCGAGGTGGATGGCGTTGCCCTGGCCGTCGGCGAGGACCTGGATTTCCACGTGGCGCGGATTCTCCAGGAACTTCTCCATGTAGACCTGATCGTTGCTGAAAGCAGCCTTGGCTTCGGACTTGGTGGTCTCGATGGCCGCCTTCAGCGACGCCTCGGCATGCACCACGCGCATGCCACGACCGCCGCCACCGCCGGATGCCTTGATGATGACCGGATAGCCGATCTCACGGGCGATCTTGGTGTTGGCCACGATGTCGTCGGTGAGCGGGCCGCCCGAGCCGGGCACGCACGGCACGCCGGCGGCCTTCATCGCGCGGATTGCTTCCACCTTGTCGCCCATCAGGCGGATGGTGTCGGCCTTGGGGCCGATGAAGATGAAACCGGATTCTTCCACGCGCTCGGCGAAGTCGGCGTTCTCCGATAGGAAACCGTAGCCCGGGTGGATGGCCTGGGCGTCGGTGACTTCGGCCGCGGCGATCAGCGCCGGGATGTTGAGGTAGCTCTCCGAGGACGGTGCCGGACCGATGCAGACCGACTCGTCGGCCATGGCCACGTGCTTGAGGTTGCGGTCGACCGTGGAATGCACGGCGACCGTGCGGATGCCCAGGGTGTGGCACGCGCGCAGGATGCGCAGCGCGATCTCCCCTCGGTTGGCAATAACGACTTTGTCGAGCATGGACGGATCCTTAGCCGATCACGAACAGCGGCTGGTCGAATTCGACCGGCTGGCCGTTTTCGCCCAGGATGGCGACGATGGTGCCGGAAACATCGGCCTCGATCGGGTTGAACATTTTCATCGCTTCGATGRTCGCCAGCGTTTCGCCGGCCTTCACTGCCTGGCCGACCGACACGAAGGCCGGCTTGTCCGGCGAGGACGAGGAATAGAACGTGCCGACCATCGGCGCACGCAGCACGTGGCCGTCCGGCAGGGCATTACCGGCCTTGGCGGTGCCGCCGGTGGAGGCTTCGGTGGGCGACTGCATCGGCATCGCCGGGGCGGCCGCAGCGGCCTGGACCGGTGCCGGGGCCATCATCATCTGCGGGGCCTGCATCATGCCGTAGCCGGATACGGGCGCGCGCGACAGACGCACGGACTCTTCGCCTTCCTTGATTTCGATTTCGGCGAGGTTCGACTCTTCCAGCAGGTCGATCAGCTTCTTGATTTTGCGGAGATCCATAGGGGCCTCTTTAGCTCGTGGTGTCAGTGTGGTGGGAAGCGCGTTGCGCTCGGGTCAACGCAATTCGTAGAAACTACGCAGTTGGGCGATGCGGTCGTTGGCGTGTGTGGTCAGGCAGCGCATCTGCGCGCCATTGCGGGAGGTGCCATCGGCATTGAAGGCATACACCGCGTCGCAGTCGTGGCTGCGCAGCTGGATCCATGCGCGCTGGGCCAGCACCAGTTGCCTTTCGGCATCGGTGCAGTGCGTACAGGCGCCTTCGGCGGCCTGCGTGCGCAGCTGCAGGCGCGCCTGGGCGTAGACCTTGTTGAGTTCGGTATCGGCGTCGCTGGCCACGTCGGAGGCGCACAGGTCGCTCTCCATCGTGCCGCCGGGCTGCGCGCAGTCGATGCCCTCGGCGCTGCGATCGGCGGCCAGGGCCGCGCCGCACAGGCCGCCCCACAGCATGACGCTGGCGAGGACGCGCGGCATGGTCACGCGGTGGTGGCCGCCAGCCGGGTCAGGGCCGCATCCATCGCATAGCGATAGCTGTCCGCGCCGAAGCCGCAGATCACCCCGACCGCCTTGTCGCTGAAATAGCTGTGCTGGCGGAACGGTTCGCGCGCATGCGGGTTGGACAGATGGATCTCGATGAACGGCACGTCCACCGCAGCCAGCGCATCGCGCAGGGCCACCGAGGTGTGGGTGAACGCGGCCGGGTTGATCAGGATAAAGGCGGTGCCGTCTTCACGGGCGGCCTGCACCCGTTCCACCAGGCTATGTTCGGCGTTGGACTGCAGGCTCTCCACCGCGTGCCCGGCGGCCTGCGCCTGGCCCAGCAGGGCCTGGTCGATCTGCGCCAGCGTGGTGTGCCCATACACCCCCGGCTCGCGGGTGCCGAGCAGGTTGAGGTTGGGGCCATGCAGGACCAGCAGTTTCGCCATGGGTGCCACGAAGCAGGAAAGGGCGAAGTCTGGCGGAACCGGCTGATCGTGTCCAGTTCGGCGAAGTTACGCGTGTTTCAAGCGAACGTTTGAATTTTGCGTGGGAGGCTTGGGGCGGCGGCGTGTTGACCGGTTGTGCGGCTCARCATAGTTGGTGGGGATTCCAACCAACTATGACGCGCGCTCACCATAGTTAGTGGTAATGGGGCTGCTAGTAGACGCTCCTCGAAATTGCTAGATCGAGGAGCTAGCCACTGTTTAGACATTCGTCTGCTCGGCGATTTCTAGAGCGTCTTCGACCTCGATGCATAGGTACCGCACGGTGCTTTCG
>NZ_JBFULO010000418.1:0-3270 GCF_054049855.1 Stenotrophomonas sp. P5_B8
GGCGGAGAGCAGCCGACCAACGGTCGGCTCTACCAGCGGGGCGGAGAGCAGCCGACCAACGGTCGGCTCTACCAGCCCAGCAGCCGACCAACGGTCGGCTCTACCAGCGGGTCGCCCAGGGGGTGTCCGCGGTGTTACCCGTGCGGGTATTGCAGCTGCGCGTCCAGCTGCGCCAGACGCTCCGGCGTACCCACATCGGTCCATCGCCCGCGGTGGTGCTGCCCGCTCACGCGGCCCTGCGCGATGGCATGCCGCAGCAGCGGCGCCAGCCCGAACTGCGGCGGCTGCGCAGCCGCGCCGGGGGTATCGCCGATGACCGCGCGCCACCCATCGAGAATCCGCGGCCGATACACGCCGATGCCGGCATAGGTCAGCCGCGCGGCCTCGCCGTCATCGCTGACCTGGCCATCGCCGCGCAGGATGAAATCGCCGCGCGGATGCTGCGCCGGGTTGTCGACCAGCACCAGGTGCGCATCCCCTGTGGGATCACGCGGCAGCGTGCCGAAGTCCACGTCCGTCCACACATCGCCGTTGACCACCAGGAACGGCGCATCGCCGAGCACCGGCAGCGCGTTGAGGATGCCGCCGCCGGTTTCCAGCGGCACCGCGCCCTCGTCGATGATGTGCAGGCGCAGGCCCCAGCGCGCGCCGTCACCGAGCGCGGACGCGAATTGATCGCCCAGCCATGAGGTATTGATCACCACGTTCTCCACGCCCGCCGCCGCCAGACGCTCCAGGTGCCATTCGATCAGCGGCTTGCCACCGGCCACCAGCAGCGGCTTGGGTGTATGCAGGGTCAGCGGGCGCATGCGCTCGCCTTTGCCGGCCGAGAAAATCAGTGCCTTCATGGGCGTGCCGGGATTGGGCCGGCCAGCTGCGCCAGCGCGGGTTTGATGCGCTGCTGGAGCAGGTCATCCAGCGCCGCCAGTTCGGGATGGCGCGGCAGCACTTCGTCCAGGTAACGGATGAAACGCGGCGCGTCGTCGAAGTAATGGCCCTTGCCATCGCGGTCGCGCAGGCGCACGAACAGGCCGAGGATCTTGAGGTGGCGCTGCACGCCCATCCAGTCCGCATCGCGCAGGAACTGCGGCCACGGGCGCACCGGGAGGCCTGCGGCCAATGCCTGGGCGTGGTACCGCGCCAGCCAGGCATCCACTTTCTCCAACGGCCAGCTCAGGAATGCATCCTTGAACAGGCTGACCGGGTCGTAGGCGATCGGCCCACGCACCAGGTCCTGGAAATCCAGCACGGCCGGACCGGCGTCGACCGGCATCAGGTTGCGCGGCATGAAGTCGCGGTGGGTGAGCACCTGCGGCTGGTTCAGTGCGTTGTCCATCAGCCGGCGATGCACCCACTGCAGCTGTTCCAGTTCGCCGCAGTCCAGCTGCAGGCCCAGATGGCGCTGCAGGAACCATTCGTCGAACAGCCCGGCGTCACGCTGCAGCAGCGCCTCGCCGAACGACCCCATACCCTCGGGCACCGGAATCTGCTGCAGCCGGATCAGCTGTGCGAAGGCGGCATCGAACCACGCGTCGGCATTGTCGTCGTCGATATGCCGCGCCAGCGTCGGGCCCCCGAGGTCTTCCAGCAGCAGGAAGCCCTGCTCGACATCGCGCTCGAGCACGCGCGGTACGCGCACGCCGTTGGGTTCGAGCAGGTCATGCATGCGCAGCCACGGGCGCACGTCTTCCAGCCCGGGCGGGGAGTCCATCACGATGTGGCTCCCGGCCGTGCTGGTGGTGCGCCAGTAACTGCGGAAACCGGCGTCGACCGAGGCCCGGTCCAGCGCCAGGTGCGGGTCGTTGAGCGCGGTACTGGCCCACTGGCGGCGGAGGTCGGCGCGCAGGGGATCGGAAGCGGGATCGTTCATGGACGGGTACGTCGAAGCGGCACCGTGCAGGCGCCAGGGAAAAGAGGGGAGGGCGGGCTCAGCGTTTGCCGTTGCCGCTGACAAGGCGCAGCACGGCAAGCACGGCCACTGCACCGAGTATCGCGCCGAGGAAGCCGGCCGGCTCACCGGCGGCATACCAGCCCATGTACTGGCCGAACCAGCCGGCCAGCAGTGCGCCGACGATGCCGAGCACGATGGTCAGCAGGCAGCCCATGCGGTTGTTGCCGGGCATGAAGAAGCGCCCGAGCAGGCCGACCACGAAGCCGACCAGGATGATGTAGAGCCAGCTGGTGCTGCCGAACAGTCCGTTCATGCCATTTGCGCCTTCGGAGGGTGGACGCAGCCTAGCAAGGCCAGGCTGCGTCCGTCACGCCGTGTGCGCTCAGCAGCAGCCGTGGCCGCCGTGGCGGGTGCCGCTGTCGGCGGCCACCGGCGAACCGCTGGTCTCGCCGCGCAGGCTGGCCGCGTAATGCTCGCTGATCACCTTGGAGACGCACGAGGTGACCTTCTTGCCCATCGGGATATGCAGGAACTCGTTCGGGCCATGGGCGTTGGAATGCGGGCCGAGCACGCCGGTGATCATGAACTGCGCGCCGGGGAACTTCTCGCCGAGCATGCCCATGAACGGGATCGAGCCGCCTTCGCCCATGTACATCGCCGGCTTGCCGAAGAAGGTCTGGCTGGCAGCATCGATCGCCTGGGTCAGCCACGGCGCCATCGCCGGTGCGTTCCAGCCGCTGGAGGCCTTTTCAAGGTCGAGTTTCACTTCGGCGCCGTTCGGCGGATCGCGCAGCAGGGCCTCCTTGAGCAGCTCGCCGCAGGCCTTGCCATCGGCGGTCGGCGGCAGGCGCAGCGACAGCTTCACCGCGGTGTGCGGGCGCAGCACGTTGCCGGCCGAGGCCAGCGGCGGCATGCCGTCCACGCCGGTGACCGACAGCGCCGGACGCCAGGTGCGGTTGAGCACCAGTTCGGTGAGGTCCTCGTTCATCGGCTTGAGGCCGTCGACCATCGGGAATTTCTCGAAGATCGCGGTGTCCACTACGTCCGCGGCGCGCTTGGCCTGTTCCAGGCGCTCGGCCGGGATGTCCACGTTCATGCCGTCGATCAGGATGCGGCCGGTGTTCTCGTCCTCGATCCGCGACAGCAGCTGGCGCAGCAGACGGAAGCTGGACGGAATCACGCCGGAGGCATCGCCGGAGTGCACGCCTTCGTTGAGCACCTTGACCGAGAAATTGCCGCCGGTCAGGCCACGCAGCGAGGTGGTGCACCACAGCTGGTCGTAGTTGGCGCAGCCCGAATCCAGACACACCACCAGTGACGGCTTGCCGATGCGGTCGGCCAGGTGGTCAACGTAGGCCGGCAGGTCGTAGCTGCCCGTT
>NZ_JBFULO010000419.1:0-3270 GCF_054049855.1 Stenotrophomonas sp. P5_B8
GCCTGCGGCCGCCMCCTCCYCCTTTATTTCGCCTCCAAGGGMATGGGCGCCCAGCGCCCGACCCACCAACGGCCGCGCCTGGAAAGGTCAACGCACGCTTCCACTTGTCCCGCATAGGGGCGAAGAACCACAAAATCGCCCGGGGCCGTTTAAACCTTTTCGATGGACCGCGCATCCAACGGATATGCTCAACGCCACCATGCCCGCATCCCGCGCCCCGACCGACGCTGTCGACGACCACGCCCTGGTCCGCGCGGCGGTCGGCGGTGATATGGCCGCCTATGAACGCATCTACCGACGCCACTCGCCGCGCATGTATGCGGTGCTGTGGCGGTTGTGCGGCGGCCACGCGGCACGCGCCGAAGATGCGTTGCAGGAAGCGTTCCTGCAGGCCTGGAAGGCACTGCCGGGCTTCCGTTTCGACAGCAGCCTGGGCACTTGGCTGCATCGGCTGGGGGTCAACGCGGCGCTGATGGAACTGCGGGCCAATTCCGTCGAGCAGGCCTGCGACGCCGGCGAGGCGGGCTGGGACAGCGTGGCCACGTTGGCCTCGGTGGACCGTTGCGCGGGCACCAGCATGGACCTGGAGCGCGCGCTGGAAACACTGCCGCCGCGCGCCCGTGCGGTGCTGGTGCTGCACGACATCGAAGGCTGGAAACACCATGAGATTGCCGAGCAGCTGCAGATGGCCGTGGGCAGCTCGAAGGCTCAGTTGCACCGTGCGCGTGGACTGTTGCGCGCACGCTTGGGAGAAACCGCATGAACGACCGTATCGACAACGTCAACGACAACGACAACGACAACGACGGACTGCAGGCGCAGCTGCGCGCACTGCCGGGCGAACGCCTGCCGCCAGCGCGGGTGTGGCAGGGCATCGCCGCGCGCTTGCCGGCCATGCCGTTGCCGGTCGCTGCACCACTGCCGGCCGCATCGGTGACGGCGATCGTGCCGCGCCGGCGCTGGCCGCTGCACATCGGACTGGGTCTGGCTGCGGCATTGGGCCTGGTCATGGTGGTGCCGATGCCGGCACCGCAGACGCCGCCACCCACGCTGGTGCAGCGGCAGGCCGATGCCATGGTCGCCGAGTACCAGCAGGCGATGGCCGCGTTGCCGGCCGCGCAGGTGGGCGGGGATTGGCAACCGGCGCTGCGTGAGCTGGACAGCAGTGCCGACCACATCCGCGCGGCGATCGCCGAAAACCCGCGCTCCCGTTCGCTGCTTGCGCAGCTGCAGCGCACCTATGCGCTGCGTCTTGAACTTACCCAGCAGGCGGTCATGGCCGCCGCTGGCCTGCCATCCTGAAGGAGATACACCATGCACACATCACTACGTCTGATCGCCGCCCTGGGCCTGCTGCTGCCGCTGGCGGTGCAGGCTGCCACCCGTGTCGATGAGCGTGCGCCGCTGGGCGCGGGCGGTCGGGTGGAGCTGAGCAACATCGCCGGCAAGGTCAGCGTGCGCGGCTGGGACCGCAACGAAGTGGCGCTGAGCGGCTCGATGGCCGACGGCTTGACCCTCAAGCAGGACCGCAGTACCAACCGGGTGCGTTGGGAAGTGGTCTATCCGCGCAACAGCAACAACGGCGGGGCCACGCTGGAACTGCGTGTGCCGCGTGCGGTGGAGGTGCAGCTGGGCACGGTGAGCGCGGACATCGACGTGGCCGATGTGGATCTGCGCCGGCTGCAGGCCAATGCGGTCAGCGGCAGTGTGTCGGCGGCCGGCCGCAGCGGCGAGACGACGTTGAGCACGGTCAGCGGCGGGATCCGTTCGCAGGTGCAGACGCCACGCCTGGACCTGCGCGCAGTCAGCGGGTCGGTGCAGGCCGCTGGCGGGGTGTCGGGCGAGGTGGCGGTGGAAACGGTGTCGGGCAGCATCAAGGTGGACGCGGGCCGGGTACAGCGTCTGGCCGCCGAAGCGGTATCGGGCAGCTTGAACATCGCCGCATCCGGCGTGGCGCCGGGCGGGAAGGTGACGTTGCAGACGGTGAGTGGTTCGATCGGGCTGCAGTTGCCGCGGTCGGTGTCGGCACAGCTGAGCGTGAAAACGTTCAGTGGCGATATCCAGTCCGATGCGGGTACGGTGGAGCGGCCGCGTTATGGGCCGGGCCGTACGCTGGATACGAAGCTGGGCGGTGGCGATGGGGACATCGCGATCAATGCCCATTCGGGCAATGTGCGGGTGGGGCTGGGCGGACGTTGAGTGCGGCCACCGCACCGGCACAGGGCCGGTGCGGACGGCTGCAGGTCAGCCGGCTCTCTTCAGTGCCAGGGTGTTGCCGAGCACTTCGATCTTGCCACCACTCTTGCGGAACGCGGCCAGGTCGGCTGCGATGCTGGCGCTGTTGACTGCGGTGCTGGAACCTTGCTTGCGGTCAACGCGAACGGTGTTGCCTGCCTTGGGGGAGGTCTTTGGCGTACGGGCCATGGATGCTCCTGTCATGGTTAACACGTGGATAAAATCGCCGACAGGTCGTGCTGTTGTCGACGGTAGTCCTGCCGCACATGGCGGCAGTCATCGCCGCCCATGTCAAACTGGCGGCAGATGGCGGGACGCTGCGAATAGATCGTGCAGCGCAGGTGATAGGGGTCGATGGCGGCACACCAGCCTTCGTCGTTGCGCGCCATGACGGTGCGCCCGGCCTCGTCGCGGTCCAGCAGGTAGCCGGGAACGGCGTCGCTGGGCATGACGGTGACCGACATCCGGCAACACACCGCGTCACAACGGCGGCAGTCGATGGGGTCGGGTTCGGCAGCGGAAACTGGGGCTGGTACAACCAGGCGTTCGCCCAATCGAATCTCTCTTGGCGGCTCAGGGGCGGTGCGCTGGGAACGAGCCGGATCACAGCGTAAAAGCGATCCCGGCGCCCGGGACGGATCCGAAGGCGGCAGCATCGAGAAGGACGGTGGCCTGTACCAGGCCCGGGATGACATGCGCGTTGCGCACTGAAGCAGAAAGATGATAGCGCTTTTGGCGTAACGTTTTGTTAATGCCGTCCCGGAATGGGGCGGAAAGCCTTGTGCCGCCTGGATTTCCCGCTACTGCCGAGGTCTCTATCTGGGGCCGAAAGGTCGAAGTTCAAGTGCACAACCCAGGGCCCAGGCTCTGGTCCAGCCACCGTCATCAGGGAACGTTCGGGACGGGCGCGCCACAGGGCCGGAGCGCACCGACCATCAAAAACCGGTGAGCCGACCGTTGGTCGGCTGCGGCGGCGCAGCCATCTGCGGTACAGAGCCAAGCGCTGGACGTTCTGCGCTGCCATCGGTAGTGCCG
>NZ_JBFULO010000420.1:0-3265 GCF_054049855.1 Stenotrophomonas sp. P5_B8
ATCACGAACAGCGGGGTGAACATCGMCGTCGGCACGCCCATCATGTGGTAGCTGACCGCGCTGAACCAATCCAGGTTCGGGAACATCTTCTTGATGTCCCACATCACCGACTCCAGACGCTCGGCAATGTCGTACATCTTGACGTTCTGCTGTTCGGCGGACAGATCGCGCGCGACTTCCTTGATGATGTTGTTGCGCGGATCGCTGACGGTGTAGACCGGGTGGCCGAAACCGATCACGACTTCCTTGCGCTCCACACGGGCCTTGATGTCGGCCTCGGCATCGTCCGGGCTGTCGTAGCGCTTCTGCACTTCGAAGGCCACTTCATTGGCACCGCCGTGCTTGGGACCGCGCAGGGCACCGATGCCGCCGGTGATCGCGCTGTACATGTCGCTGCCGGTCCCGGCGATGACGCGGCAGGCGAAGGTCGACGCGTTGAACTCGTGTTCGGCGTACAGGATCAACGAGGAGTGCATCGCCTTGACCCACGAATCCTGCGGCTTCTCACCGTGCAGCAGATGCAGGAAATGGCCACCGATGGAGTCATCGTCGGTCTCCACGTCGATCGCACGGCCGTTGTGGCTCCAGTGGTACCAGTACAGCAGCATCGAGCCCAGGCAGGCCATCAGCTTGTCGGCGATGTCGCGCGCGCCCGGATGGTTGTGGTCGTCCTTCTCCGGCGACACGCAGCCGAGCACGGACACGCCGGTGCGCATCACATCCATCGGGTGCGCCGACGGCGGCAGTTCTTCCAGCGCGGCCTTGACCGCGGCCGGGATGCCACGCAGCGACTTCAGCTTGGTCTTGTAGGCAACCAGCTCAGCACGGGTCGGCAGCTTGCCGTGGACCAGCAGATGCGCGATTTCCTCGAACTCGCTGGTGTTGGCCAGATCGGCGATGTCATACCCGCGGTAATGCAGGTCGTTGCCGCTGCGGCCGACGGTGCACAGCGCGGTGTTGCCGGCGGCGGTGCCCGACAGGGCGACGGATTTCTTCGGCTTGAAGCCGGGGGCGGTAGTGGTGTCGCTCATGATCCCTCCAGAAAACAGTGTGCGGTCTTACTTCTTGGCGGCAAACAACGCATCGAGCTGCTGCTCGAAAGCGTGGTAACCGATACGGTCGTACAGCTCTTCGCGCGTCTGCATCGCCTCCACCACATTACGCTGGTGGCCCTCGCGGCGGATGGTCTCATACACGTTCTCGGCCGACTTGTTGGCGGCGCGGAATGCGGACAGCGGGAACAGCTGGATGGCCACGCCGGCCGAGGCCAGTTCATCGCGGCTGAACAGCGGGGTGGCACCGAACTCGGTGATGTTGGCCAGCACCGGCACCTTCACCGCATCGACGAAGCGGCGGTAGGTGTCCAGGTCATAGGCGGCCTCGGCGAAGATGCCGTCGGCACCGGCCTCCACGCAGGCGATGGCGCGTTCGATGGCCGCGTCCACGCCATCGACCTGGATGGCATCGGTGCGCGCGATCAGGAAGAAGTCCGGATCGGTCTTCGCATCGGCGGCGGCCTTGACCCGGTCCACCATCTCGCCCTGCGACACGATCTCCTTGCCCGGGCGATGACCGCAGCGCTTGGCGCCGACCTGGTCTTCGATGTGGCAGGCGGCCGCGCCGGCCTTGATCAGCGACTTCACCGTACGCGCGATATTGAATGCGCTGGGGCCAAAGCCGGTGTCGATGTCCACCATCAGCGGCAGGTCGCAAACATCGGTGATGCGGCGCACGTCGATCAGCACGTCTTCCAGGGTGTTGATGCCCAGGTCCGGCAGGCCCAGCGAGCCGGCCGCGACGCCGCCACCGGACAGGTAGATCGCGCGATAGCCGGCGCGTTTGGCCAGCAGGGCATGGTTGGCGTTGATCGCGCCGATCACCTGCAACGGCGATTCGGCAGCCAGTGCGGCGCGGAAGCGCGCGCCAGCGGAGGAAACAGGGGTGCTCATTCGGCATTCCATCGTGGTTGACCCTTGGACAGGCGCAAGGGCCGTGCCAAGTGACAAGTGTCTGATTTCGTTGAGACCGGCCCCGGGGAGACATGTTTCATTCCGCAGCATTGAAACAGATGTAACATGGCTGGAACTGAAACATTGAAACATCCCCCATGTCGATCAGCCTGCCCCGCCACCGTTCGCGCCTGCCCGATCCCGACCCCGGCGCCCTGCCGGTGATCTGGACAGTAAGTGTGTCGCGCCTGACCGGCCTTCTCGGTGATGTGATCCCCGAGTTCGACCGCCGCGCGCGCATCGTGCCGATCAACCTCGGTTTCGAGGAGGCCGTGGATGTCATCGGCCAGCGCCTGCGTCGCGAGCACTGCGAAGTGGTGATCGCCGGCGGCTCGAACGCGGCCTACCTGCGCAGCCGGCTGGAGGTGCCGCTGGTACCGATCCAGGCCAACGGCTTCGACCTGATGGAAGCGCTGGCGCGCGCGCGCCGGATCGCCCCGCGGATCGGGCTGGTGACCCATGCCACCGACGTACCTACCTTCGGCAGCTTCCAGCACAGCTTCGGGCTGGATATCGAACACCGTCGCTTCGTCACCCGCGAGGATGCCCGCGACTGCATCGCCGACCTGCGCGCCAACGGCATCGAAGTGATCGTCGGCACCGGCATGGCCATCGACTACGCCGAACAGGTCGGCCTGCCCGGCGTCTTGCTGTACTCGGCCGATTCGGTGCGCCAGGCCTTCGAACACGCATTGGAGCTGACCCAGACCCTGGCCCGTTCCGGCGCCAGCGCGCCGCGCCGACGCGGTCCCATCAAGCGCCCGCACAGCGACCACGCCCTGCTCGGCGACAGCGCTCCCATGCGGCAGGTGCGCGAGCGCATCGCGCTGTACGCCCCGCACGACAGTACCGTGCTGGTAACCGGTGCAACCGGCACCGGCAAGGAGCTGGTCGCCCGCCAGCTGCACGCCGGCAGCGGCCGACGCGGGCGCTTGGTGGCGCTCAACTGCGGGGCGATCAGCGAATCGCTGCTGGAAGCAGAACTGTTCGGCTACAACGAAGGCGCCTTCACCGGCGCGCGCCGCGGTGGCCGCGTCGGCCTGGTGGAGGCGGCCGATGGCGGCACGCTGTTCCTGGATGAAATCGGCGAATTGCCGCTGCCGCTGCAGACCCGCCTGCTGCGCGTGCTGGAAGAACGCGAGGTGCTGCGGGTGGGCGCGACCGAACCCACGCCGGTGGACGTGCGTGTGATCGCCGCGACCCTGCAGACGCTGGAATCGCTGGTGGAGGCGCAGCGTTTCCGCCGCGATCTGTAT
>NZ_JBFULO010000421.1:0-3260 GCF_054049855.1 Stenotrophomonas sp. P5_B8
GTACAGCGGCACGCTGCATCTGCTGATCTGCGGCGGCGCGGCGTTGGCCGACCTGAAGTACCAGGGCGGCGATCTGTCGCTGCTCAACATCGCCGCCAGCGAACAGTGGCCGGAGTTGAGCGTCGAGGACCTGCAGCGCAACGCGGCCAACGTGCCCGACTACCTGCTCGCCCGCGCGCTGCATCTGTCCGGCGGCCATCCGTTGCTGGCGCAGGCGGCGCTGACCCTGCTGGCCACGCCGTCAGCCGATGCAACGCTCGACGACGAGGCGGTGATCGCCACGCTGTCCACCCACCCGCGGCTGTGGGAAGCGTTGTTGCCGCTGCTGCGCGACCCGATGGCGCGCACGGCCATCGAGGCGTGGCTGGAGCGCCCGCGCCTTGCCCCCGCACGACCCTACCTGGTCGATCCGGTGCTGCGGCAGTTGTACTGGCACAACCTGCTCACCGCACGCCCGCATGCCGATGGCGCGTGGCTGGAATGGCGCTGCGAGGCGATCCGGCGCACGGTGCGGCAGGTGATCGACAGCCTTGCCGGCCTGCCCGCATGAGCCGGGTCGGCCGCTTGCCGGGGTGGCGAACCTGGCGGCYGGTGCTGATCGCGGCCGTGGCCTGGTTCGTCGGCAGTCTGTTCGTCGCCCCGATGTTGAACCCGTGGGTGGCGTGGAAGATCGCGCACGATGGCGAAAGCATGATGCTGATGCAGGGCGCACGCTACGACATGATGTATCTGCGCGAGGAAGCCCAAGGGTATTGGGAGCGCGAAGGGCAGTGGCCTGCCGAGATCGCCGTGCCCGGCGTGCATGATCCGGCCGAGGCGGTGGTGGTGGCCGAGGTGCCTGCGCCCTATGTGTTGCGCGTGCGCTTCACCGATCGGTTCCCGTCCAGTGCCGGGCTGGCCGGCACGGCGCTGGAGTTCACCCTGGAGCCGTCCAGTGGGCGCTGGCGCTGCCAGCCCGGCAACCCGGCGCCGCCATCGCGCTGGCAGACCCCGGACTGCCAGGCCCGCACGCCATGGACCATCATCGAATGGCTGTGCCTGGTGCTTGGCATCGCCGTGCTGGCGTTGATCGTGCTGGGCCTGGTCTGGTATCGCATGCGCCCGGCGGTGGCCGATGTCGTGCGCGACCCCCGGCGTCTGTTCGACCAGCCGCTGTCGGCACTGCCTGCGCTGGATCGGCAACTGGGCTGGCTGCGCCTGCGCGGGCGCGTGCTGGCCGATGCCGGCGTGGCCAGCGTGCGCTGGCGCGAGGCACTGCGCCAGTCGCAGGTATCGGCCGAGGCGCAGGCGGCGTTGCTGGCCGCGCGGATCGGCGCCACCGATACGCCGGCGCAGGGATGGACGTTGCCCGGCTGCGTGCGCGAATGGGCCTTGCCCGACGCCATGCCGGTGGCGCTGGAGCGGCTGTGGGTGTATCTGCCCGAGCCCGGCATGAGCGGTCTGGCGATCGTGCAGCAATTGCGCGCCATGCCCAATGGCCAGGATGTGGTGATGGTGGTCAGCCCCTCGCTGCTGGCCGAGCCGGCGCTGATCGACCATGCCGATGACCCGGCCAACCTGTGCGTCTGCCTGGATCTGGCCGCGCAGACCCGCTGGCTGCTGCAGCCGGGCGCGTTGGCGCTGCTGCTGGCGCTGCTGACGCGCCAGTTGAAGGTCACCCGGATCTCCCCTTACCAGACCCATGGCGGCATCACCCGTCCGTCGGCGTTCTTCGGTCGCGCCGCGCTGCTGGCGCGGGTGCTCAATCGCGAGCCGGGCAACTACCTGTTGGTCGGCGGGCGGCAGTTGGGCAAGACGAGCCTGATGAAGGCGATCGAGCGGCGCTTCGCCGGCCATCCGCGCGTGCATTGCCGTTACCTGTCGCTGCGCGATCACCGCTTGAGCGTACGCCTGGCGGTGGAGCTCGGCCTGCCTGAAGACGCGGGCATCGATGCGCTGGTGGCCGCCTTGTCCGCGCAGGCGCAGGGCCGACGGGTGTTGCTGCTGATCGATGAAACCGACCTGTTCCTGCGCGCCGAGGCCGGCGCCGGCTATCCGCAGCTGGGCGCGCTGCGGGCCATCAGCGAGGAAGGGCGCTGCCACTTCATGCTGGCCGGTTTCTGGGATCTGTACGAAGCGGTGACGCTGGATTTTGCCTCGCCGCTGCGCAACTTTGGCGAGGTGATCCACGTTGGCGGCCTGGAAGACGAGGCCTGCCAGGCGCTGGCGACCGAACCCATGGCCAGACTGGGCGTGCACTACGCCGCGCCGGAACTGCCGCGACGACTGGTGGCCGCCTGTGGTCGACGCGCCAACCTGGTGGCGATCGTGTGCCAGCAGTTGCTGGCGCAACTGGGACGTGGCGAGCGGGTGATCGATGCGGCGCAGCTGCACGCGGCGCTGGTGGCCGAGCCGGTGTTCGATGCGTTGGCCGGATGGGCGCGCCTGACTCCTGATCCGGTGGCCAATCGAATTGACCGCATCGTGGTCTACCGGCTCGCGGCCGAGCAGCTGGACGGCAGCGGCGGGCGTGGCGTACCGCTGGAGGCTTTGCTGGCCGACTTCGATGCGGCTGGGGTGGTCGTTGATCCGGAGTCGCTGCGGCGGGCGCTGGCACGGTTGCAGCTGGCCTACGTCATCCGCCGCGAAGACGACGGCCTGCGTTACGCGTTCGCGGTGCCATTGTTCGCGACCCAGTTCCAACGCGAAGAGGCGTGCACGCTGCAACAGCGCGAGCTGCAGGCGATGACGGCGGCGCTGACATAGAAATCGTCCGAATCCATGTCTGGAAGCGTGCAGATCGCGTCGCAGCGTGACGCAATACGCTGCCAGTTCGCCTCGATTCTGCGATAGTGGGCACATGTTCGTGCATCACGGCGGATTGATGCTGCATCCACAGGAATTGTCTTCTTCGCAGATCGGCGCCGTGCTGGCGCAGGCGTGGGGCGTGCGCGCCACGTCGGTGGTGCAGCGTCCGGCCGGTGCCGATGCCGGGGCCACGGTTTACCAGATTGGCGCCGATGACGGCACGCGCTGGTGGTTGAAGTGCCGCCGCTACGCGGTGGACGAAGCGGTGTGGCAGGTGCTGCAGCATCTGCGCGTGTCGCTGGGCCTGAGTGAGGTGGCGGCACCGCAACCTACGCTGGACGGTGCGCCGGCCATACGCGCCGAAGGCCTGCAGTGGACCTTGTTCGCCTATGTCGAGGGCCAGTCCGGATTCGAGGCAGCGCTGTCGCAGCAGCAATGGCGGCGGTTGGGCGAGGTGCTGCGCCAGGTGCACG